>CAZCHW010000247.1:0-3699 GCA_964498375.1 uncultured Syntrophomonadaceae bacterium
CAGGTTCAAGGGTTTGTTTTTGCTGGAGTCTCCTTTTTTTAAAGCAACCAGGTTGCCGAAGGGATCAATTTTTACCTGGTCAGTAAAAGGGGTGATTAGCTTATGAACTTTTTTTATCACATCACCTTCAGATCCCGATACACCAGGGGTCTCGGCCAATTCTTTAAGCAGCTCTACTAATTGTTCGTCAGTGATCATCATTTTCGAACCCCTTTTATTTAATCGGAGGGCTCTCAACCGACATTTTCGCCCTTTAACTGTTCAAGGAGATCACGTGCTTCTGTAAATTCGGGCAATTTGCGGCAGAGTAAGCCGTATTCCAAACTGTCTACCAGGGCTATCCAGCTCGCTTCGATAATGTTCGGAGAAACACCAACTGTACCCCAGGTTTTTTCCTCATCCCTGGTTTCAATAAACACCCGAACCTGGGCTCCTGTGCCATCTACTCCATCAATTACCCTGACCTTAAAGTCTGTCAGTTTAAACCTTTTCAAAGCCGGATAGATACCTTCCAGCGCTTTTCGAAGCGCATTATCAAGAGCATTAACCGGACCGTTTCCTTCTGCTGCAGTGTGAACCTGTACATCACCGACTTTTACCTTAATTGTCGCTTCAGAGTACATTTGCCCATTTTCCCGTTTCTCAATAATTAACCTGAACCCTTTTAGCTGAAATAACGGCTGGTAGGCTTTCATCATTTTTAAAACCAGCAGTTCAAAAGAGCCTTCCGCCCCTTCAAACTGATAGCCGTAATGTTCCATTTCCTTGATCCGATTTAAAACCGAGGCAGTTTCCGGTTTATCTTTATCAAGCTGAATATTATTTCCATTAGTCTTCAGGCTAATGGTGCTGCGGCCACCCAGTTCTGATACGAGAATTCTGCGTTTGTTACCAACCTGCAGGGGATCGGCATGCTCATAGGTAGCTGGCATCTTACTGACAGCATCAATGTGAATCCCGCCTTTATGGGCAAAAGCATTATAACCAACATATGGCTGTTGTTCAGCCGGAGCAATATTAGCCAGTTCGGCAATGAAACGGGACAGTTTGGTTAAACCGCGCAGCTGGTCATCAGTGACCGATTCCAATCCCATTTTCAGATTCAGGTTTGGAATAATCGTGCACAGGTTGGCATTTCCACACCGCTCACCGTAACCGTTTACTGTTCCGTGAATTTGAACAATTCCCTCTCTTACCGCCAGGAGTGAGTTAGCGGCTGCCATTCCGGCATCATCATGAGTGTGGATGCCAAGTGGTGTTTTAATGCGTTCCTTTACTGCAGTCAAGATTGGTTTAAGTTCCCAGGGCATCAGGCCACCATTCGTATCACAGAGGACCACCACATCGGCTCCACCTTTGGCAGCTGCTTCCACAGTATCCAGGGCATAGGAAGGGTTAGCCTTATAACCGTCAAAAAAATGCTCAGCGTCAAAAAATACCTGAAGGCCCTTGCCTTTTAAGTAAGCGACACTGTCACCGATCATAGCCAGATTTTCTTCCAGGGTGGTTTTTAAAGCATCGTTAACATGAAAATCCCAGCTTTTACCAAATATAGTGACCGTTTGAGTGCCGGCTTCAATCAGAGCCTGGATATTACTATCTTCTGCAGCCTGGATCCCCGGACGCCGGGTGCTGCCAAATGCGCACAGGCGGGCATGACGAAAATCAATTTTTTTTGCTCTCCTGAAAAATTCAATATCCTTGGGGTTAGAGCCAGGCCAGCCGCCTTCAATATAGGATACCCCAAATTCATCAAGTTTTTGGGCAATCTTAAGTTTATCGCTTACGGAAAGCGATACTCCTTCACGCTGGGATCCATCTCTCAGAGTTGTATCGTAGATATCAATTTTTTTCATGGTCGTCCTCCTGCCGGGCAACGAACATCTAAACAGCAGTTAATGATATTGTGTCCGGAAAAGCTATTAAATTATTAAGAGGTATTATACTACAGTTATTTTAAATATGTCCAATAAAGAAAATATTCATTTCTAAAAACCATCATCCAGGTCAATCAGGCGGTAGCATTCGCCTGGTAATTCCCTGAGAAATAATGAAGGACCTTCCGAAACAGAGCCGTAGCTGCGAAAATCTTCACGGTAAGTAGTCATATACAGATATTTCCTGGCCCTGGTGGCCGCTACATAGAAAAGTCTTCTTTCTTCATCTATTTCCCTGCTGTCAACCTGACTGCCGGGAAAATGACCCTGGTTCATCCCGATTATAAACACTGCGTCCCACTCTTTCCCTTTTGCACTATGAATGGTCGAAAGAGTTAACTGGTCGTTATAGCCACTGTTTGCACTTGTTGTATCAGCAAATACTGATTCTTCAAGGGCCAGCGATTCAAGAAACAAATTTAGATTCTCAAAACGTTCTGCATAGATAACCAGCCGTTCAATTCCTCTCAACCGATCTTCATATTGATCGGGATAATTCTGCCTGAGCATGTAATCATAATTTAAATCCATAGCAGTGGTGAGCATTTGAGGTACATTTTCCGGGCCCAGTTTTTGCAGTGCATCAAGGGTACCAACCAGCATCTGCCAGCCTTCCTTGCCTCTCGCCGGACCAACGTTTCCTTGCAGAACTTCAGTAAACGGGTTGGGATATTTTTTCATTTTATCCCATAATTTATCAAAGGAGGCCGGACCGAGCCCCTGTTGCAAGGTGGCAATCCGACGCCAGGAATTCTGGTCAAATGGATTGTAGATTACTTTTAAATAGGCCAGCAAGTCTTTAACGTGCGCTTTCTGGAAAAACTTGACCCCCCCGTAAGTACGATAAGGCAAACCCTTGCGAGCCAGGGCAAATTCAACTTCCGGGGTCAGGTATGAACTGCGGTAAAGAACTGCAATTTGCTGCAGGGGAACATTATTATTTTGCAGCTCCCAGATGCTTTGCAGAATAAACGACGCTTCCTGCCGGGCATCATATACTTTTACAACTACAGGACGTTCACCGGAAGGGTTTTCCGAAAAAAGCTCTTTCTGCAGTTGTTCGCGGTTATGCTTAATTGAACAGTTTGCCAGCTCTACAATTTCCGGGGTACTGCGGTAATTTTGTTCCATTCGCACAAAGCGACAGTCGCTGTATTTCTCGGGAAAGCAGAGGATATTGCCGATATGCGCATAACGGAAAGCATAGATCGACTGGGCATCATCACCGACCACGCAAATCGCCGATGAGCCGGCAAATAGATCAATGATTCGGGCCTGGATCACATTGGTATCCTGAAACTCATCAACCAGAACATGCTTAAAACGTCGGCGGTACTGCTCCTTCACCTGCGGATGTTTTTCAAAAAGTTCAAGCCAGCACAACAGCAGGTCATCAAAATCAAAAGCATTGCTTTCCTGCTTTCTTTGTTCATAACGTTCTGCTACCTGAATAATCAAATCAAGGTACTCAAGCCTGTAGGGATAATCTTCTTCCATTACTGAACGGATCGACAAATTAGAATTTCGAGCCTGGCTGATTATCCGGCCCAGGAGCCCGCGCTTTAAGATTAATTTTCGCTCTTCATCGCCGATAGAAAGAGATTGCAGGATTTGCTTTAAAATCTTCCTGCTGTCATCTTCATCAAGTATGGAAAAATTGGCGGTCCGCCCGGTTAACGGAGCATGGCTGCGTAAAATCCTGGCCCCGATACTGTGAAATGTCCCGGCCAAGAGGTAATGAGGCAGGAAACCAAGCAGTTTT
>CAZCHW010000248.1:0-3696 GCA_964498375.1 uncultured Syntrophomonadaceae bacterium
TACTACCGGCTTAATGTTGTGCCGATTACTATCCCGCCGCTGCGTGAACGCCCGGAAGACATTCTTGCTCTGGCTACCACCTTCGTTGATGAGTATAACAAGAAATACAGTGCTGATTTTAAACTGGATCCTGCTACTCTTAAATCTTTTCAGGAGTATAACTGGCCCGGCAATGTGCGGGAACTGCGCAATGTAATTGAGAGAAATGTAATAGTGAACCTGAATAACTACAGTGAAGAACATTTATCAATTCTGCCACAGCTTCCCGGAAATGAGTTTGGAGAAATTGACCTGGTACAAGCACTTGGCTTAAAAGGCCCACTAAAGGAAGTTATGAAAAAAGTTGAAGAACAATATATCCGGCATGCTCTAAAAGAAACAGGTGGGAAGGTAGGCAAGGCAGCAGAAAAACTGGGAGTTTACCGTACTGTACTCTACCGGAAACTCAAGGAATTTGATCAAAAAGATTGATCCGCCAAATTAGACGGCAAATGTACCAAAATCGCGAATTTACTTGTTTTCACAATAATTTATGTATCGTTACAGGTTCACAATTTACTGGCTTAAATTGAATTTAAACTTTTAGCTCCTGTGATGACGGCATTTATTCGATATTATCAGTTATTTTTGATCATGGCATAAAGATTGCATGTTGATCTGGTGTTGTTTCAATGTAAGGAGGTTTCGAATGAGCTGGGCTTATACAATTGGAATTGCAGGAGCAGGTGGTGTAGGTTCTGCTCTGGCTCACAAAATGGCGTGTGAAGGTCTGTATGTGATTCTCTTTGATTTTGAGCAGAACTCATTGTCGCAAGGCATTGAAGCGATCAAGCGAGCAATGCAGGAATCGGTTGAAAAAGGGATCATCTCTCAGGCTAAAAGTGTTGATGCATTATCCCGCATCACCAGGTCTACTTCTTTTAAGGATTTGGCCCAGGTGGATCTCGTTGTGGATACTGCAGATAAAGATCATGAAGATAAGCTGAGGATTCTTGAAGAGCTGGGACAGATTTGTGATCCAAAGACGATTATTGCCAGTACAACCAAAGGTGAACCGGTTTCTGAACTGGCAATTGCCAGCGGGCGCCCGGATCGATTCATCGGCTTACATTACATCAGTAACCCCGCCAAAAATCGTCTGGTGGAAATTATCCCCCACCTGGGAACAAGCAGGAAAACAATCGAGAAGGCCCGGGTTATTGCCCGGGTGCAGGGAAAGACCGCAATTCTCACCAGAGATGTTCCCGGCTTTGCGATCAATCGCCTATTTATCGCCCTTTGTGCTGAGGCATTGAGGATACATGGGGAGGGTTTGGCAGGTATTGCAACTATTGAGGAGGCGGCTCGCCGGGCTTTTTATTATAACCGGGGTCCCTTCGAGCAGTTATGCTCGAGGGATGCCGATTCCCTTAAAAATCTAGCTGCGATGCTGTGCAGTGAAGATGGGATATATTGTATTGAACAGGATTATCTGGAGACTATCCTTAACGCAAAAGCTGGCTTTGATTCTGAAGAACCTGCTGCGGAAAGCAAAATGGCCATTATTATTGAAAGGCTCTATGCTTCTGTCTTTTATACGGCTTTGCGGTTGATCGAAACTTCTATCGCAGAGAGCATCGAAGATGTTGATCGGGGAACCAAGATTGGTTTGCGCTGGCGCTATGGGCCCTTTGAACTGATGAACCGTATTGGCATAAACGAAGCCTCGCGAATTGTGAGAGCTCTAACTACCAGAATTAACAAGACCGGAATTCCGGCGATGCTGACCAAACAGCAAGAGAAAGAGATGCCATTTGAATTTCGGTACGTAGATCTCCAAATCAAAGGTGAACTGGCTACGCTGACAATTAATCGGCCGGAAGCAATGAATGCTCTGAACAGGGAAGTGATCGCGCAAATGTCGGCCAGGCTGACAGAGGCGGAAAATAATCCTGATGTAAAAGCAATACTAATTGAAGGAGCAGGGAGTGCCTTTGTTGCCGGGGCAGATATTAAATATTTTGTTGACAACATCCGCTCTGACAATCTGGCGGCAATCTACATATTTACCCGGCAGGGGCATGACCTTTTTTCTCGTCTTGAAGAATCGCCCAAACTGACAGTTGCTATTATCGATGGATTATCGCTTGGCAGTGGCAGTGAAATGGCCCTGGCCTGCCAGGCGATTATTGCGACCCCTGAAGGATCGCTGGGCTTTCCCGAAACTGCAATTGGCTTATTCCCCGGCCTGGGTGGAATGATTCGACTTGAACGGCATTTAAAGCGCGAATTGACCAAGTATTATGTTTTTACCGGTGACAGGCTCAGTGCCGAGGAGGCCCGGGAACTTGGCATTGTTAATAAATTGGTTGAGCGGACTGAAATAGAAGATGCAGTTACAGCGTTGGTAAAAGAAGGTAGACCGGACAAATACAGATCACGCAGCATCCCGGACAGGTACAGGGAGAAGGAATTAGTCTGTTCTGACCAAAATGTTTTGCGTCTTTTGAATGGAGTTTTACCGGTTGATATTGAACGTTCATTTGCAGAGGCTACCTTGAAAAAGGTAAGGAGCAAAGCCCCGATAGCCCTGAGGATGGCTAATGAGTTGATTGATCAGCAGTCAAGCGTATCCCTTGATGATGCAATTGAACTTGAGATGGCCCGCCTTTTTGAAATATTTTCTGCCCAGGATACCTTGACCGGGTTGAAATCGTTAAACAGCGCACCTCCGGTTTACCGGGGATATTAATTTGCAGGGGTTTGCATGTTTTAGCCGTCAGCCTATTTAAGGGTGAAGGGGGCAGAAAATGTTTTGTCAGAGGTGTGGTGAGGAAGTAAAAGGTTTGCAGCCGTGCTGCAGCAATTGTGCATTTGAATACAGTAACGGACAGCCAGCCCGACAGAAACTAGACCCTAACTTGCAAAGCAATGCCCGGTTTCTTGCTGGGCCAGATGGAGTTTTACGCTGGTTATATGAAGTGAATATGTGGCGCAACCCGTTTATCTTAGTCTCCGTATGGAAAATACTGATTGTGGCTGCCTTGGTCCCGGGCATTTTAATGTTACTTATTGCACTTATTGAGGGAGACGGTTTGATTACAGCACTTTTACTTTTTGGCAGGATTAGTGGCGGCGTTTTGGCGGTTTTGACCTTGCTTATGCTGCTTGTCGCGTACCCCCTTGTAGCTGTAATTAATGGAGGAAAATACAGTGTGGTTTTTGAAATGAACGAAGCCGGAATCCGGCACATGCAAATGCAAAAACAGTTTGACCGCAACAAGATCCTGGCGATGATTACAACAATAAGTGGTTTGGCAAGTGGAAATCTAACGGCAGCGGGAGCCGGTTTATTGTCTGGTGCGCGTAAAAGTTTGTACACGAGCTTTGCAGATGTCCGGACTATAGTTGTTGATCAGCGGCGCAAAGTAATTTACCTGAATGGCAGATTGAATCGAAACCAGGTTTATGCTGCTGAAGATATTTTTCCAATTGTCCTTGATTATATTATCGAGCAGTGTGGCAAAGCGAAAGTGCGTAAGAGCCGGATATGAATCTGGGCCGGCAGTATTTAGTTTTTTAAATTAACCGATCGAGCCAGCTGAAAAAAAGAGTCCAAACCTGGTTTAAATGATTTGTGAATCGATGATCTGCTCCTTTGATGAGGGCCAGTTCTTTCGGTTCACCGGCTGCCTGGAATAGATCACTGGCATCACT
>CAZCHW010000249.1:0-3694 GCA_964498375.1 uncultured Syntrophomonadaceae bacterium
TGGGTTTTCAAAAGTGGGCGGAGGCGCCTTGCCCACTGCAGAATTGCCTACCAGACTGGTTGCGGTAAGATTTAGTGCTGAGAATACCAACCCGGCTCATTACGCAGAGAGGCTGCGTCATGCCAGGCCTCCGGTTATTGTCCGCCTGCAGCAAGAGCAGATGCTCTTTGACCCCCGGACAATCTTCGAAGAGCAGGATGAACTTCTGCTGGTAGTGTTGGCTGAGCATTTAAATAACTATTAAAAAAAATGTGGTATGCGAAGGGAAAGGAGATCAATCGTTGGAACAGCTGATCATTGGCACTGCCGGTCACGTTGATCACGGCAAAACTGTTTTAATCAAAGCCCTGACCGGTGTTGATACAGACAGACTGCAGGAAGAAAAAGAACGCGGCATTTCGATTGATCTTGGTTTTGCTCCGTTTAGATTGCCCAGCGGACGTTTAGCCGGGATTGTTGATGTTCCGGGTCACGAAAAATTTATCCATAATATGCTGGCTGGTGCAGCAGGGATGGATCTGGTCATGCTGGTTGTTGATGCAGCAGAAGGAGTAATGCCCCAGACCAGGGAACACCTTGATATTCTTAGTATTCTCGGCCTGGAAAAAGGTCTGGTGGTAATTACTAAAATTGACCTGGTTGAACAGGAATGGCGTGAACTGGTTCAGGAAGAAATAACCGAAGAACTTAGGGGTACCTTCCTCGAAAATGCGCCAATCCTTTCCGTGTCGGCAATCAAAGGTGAGGGCATTGACCATTTAAAAGAAGTAATTGATGAGCTCACCGGTAATTTACCGCCGCGCAGTTCGTCTGGGCCACTGCGTCTTCCTGTGGATCGTTCGTTTATAATATCAGGTTTTGGTACGGTAATCACCGGAACCTTAATTCAGGGTTCAGTACGTGTAGGTGATATTGTCGAGGTTGTTCCACCGGGTCTGGAGGCGCGGGTGCGCAATATTCAGGTTCACGATGCTGATGTGGAAGAAGCTCTGGCCGGCTCCAGGGTAGCCTTAAACCTTTCCGGAACTGACCGGGATGATGTTTTGCGCGGCAGTGTTATCAGCACACCGGGATATTACCGCCAAACCAATTTGCTCGATCTCAGCCTGGAGTTATTGCCCCGGGCGCCACGCCGCTTGAAAAACATGGATCCAGTTCACTTTTTTCTTGGCACAGCAAGAGCAGTCGGGAAGTTACTGATTCTAGACCAGGAAGAGCTGCATCCGGGTGAAAAGGCGTTAATCCAGTGCCGGCTTGATCGCCCCCTGGTTGCCGAACGAGGCGATCCTTTTGTAATTCGTTCATACTCACCGATGACCACGATTGGAGGCGGCAGGGTATTAGATCCTTACCCGGTCAGGCACCGCCGCTTTAGACGGGAGGTTATCGAAAGGCTGGAAGAACTGCGACAGGCTCCGGCCCAGGGAGGAGATGCAGCGTTTGTGCGCCGTATGCTTGAAGAGCTAATCGCCGCTGACAGCGCGAAACTGGCCCGTGAAACCAGGCTTGCCCCTGCTCTTGTTGAAGAGATCTTAGCTGAGCTGGTTGAACGAAAAATAGTGATCCAGTTAGGTAAATCATTCCTGGTTGACAGAACTTTAAACTGCTTTGAAAAAGAACTTACTGAAGCGCTGGAGCAGAACCACCGTAAATTTCCTTTGGCTCCAGGAATGTCCCGGGCACGCCTTAAAGGGTTTTTACCCCCTGCCTTAAGCCAGCGGGATTACGATGCCTTGCTTGAAAAAATGCAGAGCGAGCAGAAAATATCAGTAAAAAGTGATTTGGTAAGCCTTTACTCTTTCGAACCGCAACCGTCGGGCAATGATTTAAAGGTTATCGAGAAGCTGGAGCAAATCTATAGTGCTGGCAGGTTACAGCCTCCGTCGGTCAGGGAGGCGCTCGAACAAGCTGGTATTGCAGTTATACGTCGTGATGAATTTCTTAACTATCTGCAGGGAACGGGTAAATTGGTCAAGGTTAATGAAGATCTTTATTTTCATCGTTCCGCTTACGAAGAAGCTGTTGCACTGTTGCGTAATCATTTTACCGGGCACGACAGGCTGACCCTGGCTGAATTTCGCGATCTCAGCGGTAGTTCCCGTAAATTTGCCCAGGCTTTGCTTGAACATTTTGACCAAATAAAGCTAACTCGCCGGGTTGAAGACTATCGGCTTCCTTTCAAACTGAAGCTGTAGATTATAAACCGGCAGTACCAGGTTGAGAAAGAAGGTGTGATTATGGGAAACGACAAAATTCGACTGACTGCGATGACCTCCAGCGCCGGCTGAGCAGCGAAGATTGGGCCTGAGGCCCTGGCGCAGGTACTGCGCCAACTGCCACGATTTGATGACCCGAATTATCTGAACCGGGATCAACATTTTTCCGATGCCGGTATCTATCGGATTTCAAAGGAAGAAGCTCTAGTGCAGACGGTAGATTTTTTTACTCCAATAGTTGATGACCCTTATACTTTCGGACAAATTGCTGCAGCTAATTCACTGAGCGATGTCTATGCTATGGGGGCTAAACCATTGACTGCTTTGAATATAATCTGTTTTCCTGCTTCATGCCACCCGCTTTCCCTGATGGAAGAAATCTTGCGGGGTGGGTACGACAAGGTTAAGGAAGCTGGCGCGGTTATTCTTGGTGGGCATAGTATAGAAGATAACGAACCCAAGTACGGCCTGGCAGTAACCGGACTGGTCAGAATTGACCGCCTGATCACCAGTGGCGGTGCCTGCCCGGACGATCTGCTTGTTCTAACCAAACCTATAGGCACAGGGATTCTTGCTACGGCAATCAAAGGCGGCTTGCTCAATGAAGCTCAGGCTGCAACCGCTATCCGGGGGATGGCAACACTTAATGCAGCGGCTTCGCGGGTTATGTGTGATCTGGGTGTATCAGCCTGCACCGATATTACCGGCTTCAGCCTGCTCGGCCATTTGCACGAGATGCTGATGGAAAGTGGTGTATCTGCAGAGCTTGATTACCAGGCTGTTCCACTCTATCCCCAGACAGAAGAGATGGCGGCTCAGGGGATGATCCCTGCTGGTGCATACCGCAACCTTGACTACATTCGACAGCATCTGCAGTGGTCCGGGTCTGCCGGAGGGAGCGAAGACAAGATGATCATCCTGGCCGACCCCCAGACATCTGGCGGTTTACTGGTTGCTCTATCGCAAGACAAGGTGGAGAAATACCTTGCTGAACTGGCAAAGCTTGGGGGGGAAGGCCGGGTGATAGGCAGAATCACCGCTGATCAGTCCGGGAAAATATCAATCTCCTGATTCAGGTTTGCCCGGGCAAACAAGCATAGTAAATAACGGTTAATTAGTTCAATATTTGTTCATGGAAAATATTTAAGAATTTAAAAATAGAAGCAGGAAATATTGAAGGAAATGTCGAAATCCTCTAATATAACCTGCTTTTATCGCAATTATCTTACCATTTGTATTCAAACAGGGGGTGAAACGCAAAAAACGAGAAAACTAAACCTAAATCCGGCTGGTAATTTTACAACCCGGAGGAAGAATGGAAAATAATTACTTAATGATGCGGGGTATGCTAATGAGTATCGAAAGCCAGACTTTCACCGAAAAATATGATCTGCTGGGTTGTATTCAATGCGGACGCTGTACGGGTGGGTGCCCGGTAACTGTGCGGGCCGATCTTAATGTGCGCCGCTTTGTTTATG
>CAZCHW010000250.1:0-3690 GCA_964498375.1 uncultured Syntrophomonadaceae bacterium
TAGAGAACTCCCTTCATAAATCGGTTTAATTAGAGTATACTGGTTCTTGATCAATATAAAAGTTACCATGGTAACTTTTAATAACTTAAAGCGGGGTTACCCTTGAAAAATCAATATTTAAATGGACTGTCCACCCTGAGCTTGTTTGATAGTTTCTCTAAAGAAGATTTGAAAACTATTTTAAACGAAACCAATTTTGAAATAAACCATTATGGAAAAGACCAGGTTATTCATTTACAAAGTGAAGTATGTGAATCGATGGGGGTAATCCTGGAGGGAAAAGTAGCAATTCAAAAGATCGATGATGAAGGTAATATATTGACGATAAATGTCTTTTCGGCACCGGAGATAATTGGCGCACATCTGATATTTTCAGCGCATAATGTTTACCCGATGACAGTTGTCGCTGAATCAAACGTTGTGATTATGCGATTAAAAAAAAACCTGTTAATCAGGCTGGGACGTGAAAATCCTGAATTTATGGTTGCCCTGCTGCAAGTTATATCTGATCGAACGATCATTCTGGCTGATAAAATAAGATCAATTTCTTATCAGACGATCAGGAATCAGATCACAGCATTTTTGATTTATGAATACCATAGTCAAAACAGCCAGGTGATCAAACTAAGGTTCTCAAAAAAAGAGCTGGCCGAAAGATTTGGAGTCCAGAGAACCTCTCTCAGCCGTGAACTTCATAAAATGCATTGTGCCGGCCTGTTAGACTATGACGCCAGAACAATAACGATCAAAGATTTAGATCTTATCGCTAAACCAAAGAGGCCATAAAGGGTTGACGAACCTTGGAATTCAGCCCCGGGTCAGGTCGTAAAATAAAAAAAATTTCCCGGTGATTATCATTGAGCATTATAATTTATTTGCTAAACTAAAGTAAGATAGTATAGATGAAAAACTGGCATTTCGAACCCTTACCTGAACTCACCTGAAGAAGTGCCGTAAAGGGAACTGTTAACAAAAGTAATGTTTCCGGTGCTGTAGTTTAACCTGTATAACTCGAAACTGCCTGGGATCTCAATAAATGTTCTGAAAGGAAAAATATGAATCTGCGAAGCTTGCGTAACCCCGACCTGTACCATGGCCGATTGGGGAAAAACTATTTTGAAGGCTGGTATTTTAAGCTGGTCGACAGGTCAATGAAGCGCGCATATGCTTTTATTCCGGGAATATTTTTTAGTTCAGCTACAAGCTATGATCATGCATTTATCCAAATAGTTGATGGAACTAACAAGACCTATAGTTATGAACGCTTTTCCACTGATCTTTTTTCAGCTGCTGCAAGTCACTTTTATCTTAATATCAAGAGCAACAGCTTTAGCCGGAAGGGCATTTCACTGAACCTTAACGGAGCGAACCAGACAATCAGGGGTGAAGTACAGTTCGGTAACCATCTTTCCTGGCCGGATACTTTGCTTAATCCCGGCAGCATGGGGTTCTACAACTATATTTTGAGAATGCAGTGCTACAGCCAGGTATGTTCCATGGATTTTGATCTCTCCGGTACTCTTGAGATCAATGGTGAAGTCGTTGATTTCAACGGAGGTAAAGGTTACATTGAGAAAAATTGGGGTGCAGCCTTCCCTTATTCCTGGATCTGGATTCAGTGTAACCATTTCCAAAAAGAACGTGTATCTCTCAGTTGTTCGTTAGCGCATATACCTTTCCCCCTATTTAGTTTCAGGGGTTTTTTAGTCGGACTCTGCATTGGTGATACTTTCTATAAATTCACGACCATGAAACGCAGCCAGGTTGAGGTGATCCAAAAGGGAACTGATGTAATGGTGCACCTAACCAATAAAAAACACAGTTTAACCATTGATTGTGAAACCAAAAGTGAAGATTTTATTCTGCTGAACGGCCCGCGGGGGGACCAAATGATCCCGCTGGTTCAGGAAAACCTGCAGGGATTAGTTCGGGTAACCTTGAAAGAAAGGGCAGGCGGCAGGATACTCTACCAGGATAGTGGGGCGATGGCCGGGGTGGAATATGGCGGAGAAAAGATGATGGTAATCGATTGATGAAGTAAAAAAGGGTTCCTGTTACTTAAGTTGAATTAAGAGAGTAAAGCCTTTATATGTTGTTGCTATAGTCGATATATAAAGTAGGGGAGGAGGCCGACGATGATTATTTTAAACATGTATGTTCCCGCGGGGGTTATAATTGCTATTGTTGCCTTATTTCTGTTTGCCTGCGGTTTTCTGGCCGGTTATTTGTTCGGTTCTCTTTCTGCAGCGGGGAAAAAAACGGCCGGCGAAAGAAAGAACAGCCCTGCCTGATATTCCTGTCTTTCCGAACCGGTGAGCAGGTATAAATATTAATTCTGGAACAGGAACAATTATGTCCAACCGTCTTAGTTCACTCGCAGCAATTGCTATCGGAGGCTCTGTTTTTGCCATGCATTTCGGCGGTTCCTGCATGCTCTGGCCTGTCACCTGGGGACAGCAGAGCGGCAGCGCCGTTATTGTTGCCTATCTGGGCATTTTTATTTCTGCCATCATCTTCCCCTGGCTGGCCTATCTTGCCGTGGCCAGGGAAGGAACTCTGTTTAACATTGCCTGCACTTCGGTTAACCGCACTTATGCCCAAATCTTCGGCGGCTTAACAGTTTTGGTCTTAGGCCCCCTGTTTGCCATTCCCCGGATGAGCGCTGCTGCCTGGGATGCAATCTGTCAGATACTCGGGCTCGATCACTCTCCCTTTCCGGCCCTGCTGTTCTTTACCCTGATTTATTATCTGGCGGCATTCTGGTTCCTGTACCGCCGCAGCCAGGTGATTGATAAAATTGCCCGTTACCTGCTGCCAATCCTGGTTGTGACTATTGCCGCTGTGGTTATTCGCAGCATGGTTTCACCGCTGGCCGAACCGGTTGCGCCCATTTACAGTGATCACCCCTTTACCTACGGCTTTTTGAACGGTTACCAGACCATGGACCTGCCGGCAGCGCTAATGTTTGCCACCCTTGTTATTGCAGGTTTGAGTGACAGCCACGGCTTAAGGGATGCAGCATTAAAGCGCTACCTGGTGATCACCGCAGGAATTGGATTTTTACTGCTCGGCACCAGTCATTTTACCCAGATGCTTGTTGGCGCTACGACCGGTGAACTTTTCACCGATGTTTCCTATGCCCGTCTATACGCTACAATAATCCTCGAGTTGTGGGGTCCGGTGGGTGGAGTAGTCTTTAATGTAGCCCTGCTTTTTGCCGCCCTGACCTCGGCGGTAGGTTTGGGAGGCGGCACGGCTGCTTATTTTGAAGAAGCCTCAGACGGCAAACTGCCTTACCGGGCATGTACAGCAGTGGTGCTCTTCCTAAGTGGTCTGGTCAGCATGGTTGGCCTCGAAGAAATAATTCGTCTCACCGCACCGATTCTTGACATGGTTTATCCGCCGGCAATTGTAATCGTGCTCTTTATTGTCATCGCTCCAGGTTTAAAAAAGGCGCGGGCCGGTGCTGCTGTAGCCGCTTTTCTCTGGGGCCTTTTTGAAGGATTATATGGTTACGCCGCCCTGTTCGGCGGCGGCGCAACCCTTTTAGCTCTTCGTAATTTTTTCCCCGGTGCGGCAGCCGGTTTCGGCTGGGTCCTTTTTGCCCTCATCGGGGCTCTGATTGCCCATTTTATGATGGGCAACAGGGTTAAACAATATAAAAACTAATTTAAGCGTTCTTATTCAAGG
>CAZCHW010000251.1:0-3665 GCA_964498375.1 uncultured Syntrophomonadaceae bacterium
ATCGGGCCCTGCCTGAACCGGATCAACCGCTACATAATCCGCAGGGCCACCCAGGGGTTGGCCGATTACATCAACAACCAGGCCAACCTGCCAACCGAGGGAGCCAAAAAAGTGGCTATCGCCTACGACACCCGCCACTATTCCGGCCAGTTTGCAAAAGAAGCAGCCCTCGTTTTAGCGGCAAACGGCATCAGGGCCCTGCTTTTCAGCTCAATTCGCCCCACGCCGATGCTCTCCTTTACCACCCGCGAACTCGGTTGCGCGGCAGGTATCGTAATTACCGCCAGCCACAATCCGCCCAACTACAACGGCTACAAGGTCTATGGGCCGGACGGAGGCCAGGCGGTCAGTCCGCTGGTTGATCAAATTATCGAGGCAATTGGGCAGGTCGATATCTTTGGCGGGGTGCAGATGATTTCTGAAGCAGAAGCAGTTCAGCTTGATTTGCTCGAAATAATTGACCCGGCCTATGATCAGGTATACCTGGATAAGGTCAAAGCCTTAAGTGTAAAAGATCCCCATACCTGCCTGAAAGTTGTATTTACCCCCCTGCACGGGACCGGTTCAGTCTATATCCCCGACCTGCTCACCACGACCCGCTGTGTTGATTTAAGCCTGGTTGAGGAACAGCTGCAGCCCGATCCCGATTTCAGCACCGTCAGGGTGCCTAATCCCGAAGATCCCGCTGCCCTGGAAATGGCCCTGCAGTTAGCTCGCCGCGTAGAGGCTGAGCTGGTTCTGGCCACCGATCCCGATGCCGATCGGGTTGGCACGGCAGTGCGCAGTGCTTCCGGCGAATATGTAATCTTAAGCGGTAACCAGGTTGGCGCTTTGCTGATCGAATACATCTGCAGCAGTCTCCAGGCGAAGCAGGCCTTGCCGAAAAATCCGGTGCTGGTTAAAACAATTGTCACCGGCGAACTGGGCTGCCAAATTGCCCGGTCATACGGGCTGCAAATTGTTGAAACCCTGACCGGTTTTAAGTTTATCGGTGAAAAGATGAAGCATTTTGAAGAGCTGGGAGAAGAGGGGCCTAACTTTATTTTCGGCTACGAAGAAAGCTGCGGCTACCTGACCGGCACCTTCGTCCGCGACAAAGATGCCGTAATCTCCTCGTTATTAATTGCTGAAATGACCGCCTACTATAAAGAGCAGGGGCTGACCCTGCTGCAGGTGCTTGACCGGCTGCAGCAGAAACATGGCTACTTTGCTGAAGACCTGCTCACCATAGAGCTGAATGATATTTCCGAAGCCGACCGTCATGTGGCTGCTTACCACGATCTTCCGGCAGAATTTGGCGGGCAAAAAATATCTGTCAAGCGCGATTTCGGACAAAGCAAGGGCTGGCAGCTGCTTGAAGGCAAAGAATTTGAACTTGACCTGCCCGTTTCACCGGTGCTGCACTATACCCTGGAAGACGGTTCCTGGTTTGCTGTGCGTCCATCCGGCACCGAACCGAAGGTAAAATTTTACCTATCCGTCTGTGACGAAAAGCAGGAAGAGGCTCAGGCCAAACTGGCCCGCCTGCGTGAAGCCGTACTGGCCGTAAGGTAATAAAAACGAGAAAAAAGCAGAGGCAGATATATAATTGATCCGTGAACCTGAAAAATTTGACCTGGCCATAATCGGCGCCGGGGTGATTGGCCTGGCAATCGCGGCCGCGCTGTCAACCCGCTATCCTGCCGGTACAATTGTTTTAATCGAACAGAATGAAACATTTGGCCAGGAAACGTCCAGCCGTAACAGCGAGGTAATCCATGCCGGTATCTACTACCCCGCCCGAAGTTTAAAAGCGCGTCACTGTGTCAAGGGGCGCGCTTTACTTTACGAATTTTGCCACCGCCGGGGCGTTAAATTCAACCGCTGCGGTAAACTAATCGTCGCAAACAATCCGGCAGAGGAACAATCCCTGGTAGAACTGGCTGATCAGGCAGCTGCCAACGGGGTGGACGATCTGGTAATGCTTACTGCAGCCCAAGTGAATAGGTTAGAGCCGAACATCCGGGCCAGTGCAGCGCTCCTGTCGCCCTCAACCGGGGTAATCGATTCTCACGGCCTGATGGCCTGCCTGGAACAGCTAGCCATTCAGGGCGGGGTTCTGCCGGCCTATTGCCACCGGCTGACCGGTCTGGATAGAGACTCTCAGCGGGGTGAATATTTACTGCATCTAACCAACCCTGATGGCAGCCCCGAGCTTATAACCAGTGAAATTGTGATCAACTGTGCTGGTCTGCAGGCCGACCGGGTAGCTGAAATGGCCGGGATCGATTGTGCTGCTGCCGGTTACCGCCAGCAGCTCTGTAAAGGCGAATATTTTAGCCTGCCGCCGGCTAAAGCTGCTTTAGTCAGCGGCCTGGTTTACCCGCCACCGCTGCAGGAACTAGCAGGTCTGGGTATTCATGCTACCAAAACCTTGGACGGTCGTCTGCGCCTCGGACCGAACACTGTCTACATAGACCGCCCCGAGTACACAGTCGACCCCGGGCATGCCGGTGCATTCTACAGGGCAGTTAAAAGTTTTTTGCCCTTTGTTCGCCTGGAAGACCTGGCCCCTGAAATGGCCGGAATTCGCCCCAAACTTTCCGGGCCGGGTGAACCCTTCCGTGACTTTGTCATCCATGAAGAAAAGGATCGTGACCTGCCCGGCCTGATCAACCTGATCGGCCTTGAATCACCCGGCCTGACCAGCGCTCTCAGCATCGCCCAAAAACTAGCCAGGGGACGGTTCTCTGGCTAGTTTTTATCGCTTCGATTGTGGCTATAATTGCGAAAAGCTAGCCAGAGAACCGTCCCCTGGCTAGAAAAAAAGGGTTATTGGCCGATTTGATGGTGTAAGCGGTCGAGCAGTTCCATCTTTTTGGCTTCCTTGGCGGCCAGGTAGGTTGCTTCTACATCGGCTGCCAAATCGGTAGAATATCCGTTGTAGGTCAGCTCTTGCTTCATGTCCTCCAGCAGGTCGTAAAAGACTTCATCAACGCCTCTTTCCAGCATTCGCCCGGCCTGGATATACTTGTTGGTCAGGGTGAACTGGTCCATGGTGCCGGTCCGCTCCTGCTGCCGATATTCTTCAAGGGCCTGATCAACCAGGCTGTCGAGCCTGTCCATCGCTTCGTCCTGCAGGGAAATAAAGATCGGTTCATAGTTGTGAATAATACTTTCCAGGTCACTGCTTGCTTCAACCGGCTTGGCGATTCCGAAATCGCTGAAAAAATGATCGCCAAATTGTGTTCTCAGCCTTCCTTCCAGCAGGGGGTTAATGCCCAACAGAACCGAAAGCCCCAGGCCGGCGACAATAATTACTGCCACCCCTAGTAGCACCAGGGGCCACCGGCTCCGACGCGGTTTTCTTCTTCGCCGGCGTGGCCGTCTTTTACGTCTTCCTAAGCTCATTTCAGCCCCAACTCCTGCAAAATAAAATCGCATGCCTCAATATCGAGAAAGTAATAGTAGGTTTCGTTGTCAATCCGTTCCTGGTAAACAGTTTCTCCCTGACCGGGCAAAATTAAAGTTTCCAGCTCGTCCAGGTCACGGTTAACCAGTATATTAGCCAGCTCTAGAATAGCCCAATCGTCCATGCTGGTAAAAAGGTTCTGATCGAGAGTATCGATAATTTGCGCCAGGGTCTCACTCCCCAGCGATTTACACTGCTCCAAAAGAGCTTTCAG
>CAZCHW010000252.1:0-3649 GCA_964498375.1 uncultured Syntrophomonadaceae bacterium
GGTCCTGGAAGCCTACAATCGTGAACTGAAAGGTGTGAGTGTGGAGATCTGATCCTGAAGGGTTCGGTTTGAACTTTGCTTCAGCCATCCTACTTGCAGTATAATGAGACTGTTATCTTTTCAGGGCGGGAGGACTGGCTGATGGAACAATTATATGCTTTAATTCTGGCGGCAGGCGAAGGCAAGCGAATGCATTCAACTCTGCCGAAAGTGCTGCATTCCATTTGCGGCAAGCCGATGCTTGCTTATATATTGTCAAGTGCCGTGGAACTGACGTCTGAGGTAGCAATTATCGTCGGTCACGGCGCTTCGCATGTCCGGAAAAACTTTGGCGAACAGTGGAGCTATCTTCTGCAGAAGGAGCAACTCGGCACTGGCCACGCGGTCCTGCAGAGCTTTAATTACCTGCCTGACCGCGGGATGGTCTTGATTTTGTGCGGAGATACACCTTTGCTGACTGCTGACCACCTGCGACCACTGGTAACAGCTTGCCTGCGCAGTAAAGCTGCAGTTGGAACTACGGTGCTCGATAATCCGGGAGGTTACGGAAGAATAGTACGTGATCAAAATGGTGCGGTTAAAGCAATAGTGGAAGACCGGGATGCCGATGAAACAACAAAAAAAATTAAAGAAATTAACACCGGTACCTACTGTCTCGATATTGAGCTGCTAAAAAAATATCTGCCCCTTTTAAAAAGCGAAAATAGTCAGGGCGAA
Organism: uncultured Syntrophomonadaceae bacterium; assembly: GCA_964498375.1. Classification (GTDB taxonomy): domain Bacteria; phylum Bacillota; class Dethiobacteria; order DTU022; family DTU022; genus JAABTH01. The sequence goes on from CAZCHW010000252.1 coordinate 718, forward strand.
TATTACCTGACCGATTTAATCGAGATGATCTACCGGGCCGGTTTTTCGGTTGAGGCATGTACCTTTGCGGATAGCCGTTTTGGTTTGGGAATTAATAACCGGGAGCAGCTTGCTGAAGCGGCAGCGTTGATGCGTCAGCGAATTAACCGGCGAATAATGATCAGTGGGGTAACCATTGAAGATCCCTTATCTGCTTATATTGACAGTGATGTCAAGATTGGCAGAGACACGGTGATAATGCCTAACTGCAAGCTGTCTGGGGACACGTCTGTTGGTAATAACTGTACTATCGGACCGGGAGTTTACCTTGAAAATACAACAGTTGGTGACGATGCGGTTGTTTATTATGCAGTTGCCAGAAATACTGACATCGCAGATGGGGAAATATTTGGGCCTTTCCGGGAATTGGCCGGTACGGGTGCGGAAAAAGAATTCTCCGGATTAACCGACGGGCCGGCAGGAAATAAGTCTGTGCAGGGAGAAGAGATATAAGCCCCGTCCAATCATACAGCATCGGAAGGGAATCTACAGCTCGGAAATCAGGAGGGTTCAAGGTGGTTAATGGTGAAGAACTTAAAATATTCTGCGGCAGTTCCAACCGCAAACTGGCCGAAGAGATTGCCGATTACATCGGAGTTCCCCTTGGCGATTGTGAGGTTAACCGTTTTAGCGACGGTGAAATTGCCATCAGCATCAGGGAAAGCGTGCGGGGAACCAATTCATTTTTAATTCAACCGCTTTGCGGACCAATCAATGAAAGTATTATGGAATTGTTGATTATCATCGACGCCCTGAGGAGGGCTTCGGTTAAAACAGTTAATGCAGTTATCCCTTATTATGCCTATGCCCGACAGGATCGTAAAACCAGGGCTCGCGATCCGATTACAGCTAAATTACTGGCTGATTTAATAACGGCAGCCGGTGCAAGCCGGGTAGTAGCTATGGACCTCCATGCCGGACAGATTCAGGGGTTTTTTAATATTCCGCTCGATCATCTCACCGCCCTGCCGATTCTGGCAAATTACTTTAAAAATAAAAATATTGAAAATGGCGTTGTTGTATCGCCTGATTTAGGCGGCGTAACCAGGGCCCGCGAGCTGGCTAACCGGTTGGCTATGCCGATTGCAATTATTGATAAAAAGCGACCTGCACCGAACCAGGCTGAAATCATGCACATTATCGGCGAGGTTAAAGGGAAAACAGCTATTTTTATCGACGACATGATTGATACTGCCGGAACGATTACCCTGGGGGCTGAAGCGCTGATTAAAGCCGGTGCCCGGGATGTATATGCCAGCTGCACCCACCCGGTATTTTCCGGACCGGCCCTGCAAAGGTTAAGCGATTCACCGGTTACCGAAGTGATCTACACCAATACTATCCCTGTGGACCAGGGGATGCTTAGCGGGTTGCGTGGTTGTTTTAAAGAACTTTCAGTAGCGCCGCTGATCGGCGAAGCGATCATGCGTATTCAAAATAAAATTTCGGTAAGCGAACTTTTTGATTAAGTTGATTTTAGTCGCTTCCTGAAGTATACTATTTCAGAAGGAGGCTGGAATGAATGGAAAGAATGGTAATGGAAGCACAGTTTCGTCCGACCATGACCAAGGGAGAGCTTAATCAGATGCGTGCTGACGATAAAGTTCCCGCGGTTATCTATGGCCGGGGCGAAGAGACGCTGCCCCTGATCATCGACGGACGAACTTTAAGGCAAGTTTTATCATCCGGAGGGAGCAACGTTCTTGTTGATTTGGCAGTAAAATCCAAGGGTAAAAAAACTCTGCAGGAAACAGTAATGTTTAAAGAGGTTCAGCGGGAGATACTTTACCAGGATCGAATTACTCATGTAGACTTTATTCGCATCTCCATGACTGACAAAATTGAAGTCGCTGTTCACCTTAACTTTATTGGTGAACCGGCCGGGATTGCTGAGGGTGGAGTTCTCTCACTCGTAAGCAGGGAGGTCATGGTCAAGTGTCTGCCCGGTGATATACCTGAGCAGTTTGACATCGACATCTCCAGCCTGGAGATTGGAGACAGTATAGCTGCCGAAAGCCTGGTTCTGGAAGGGGATCTTGAGCTGATTACCCCACCGGATACGGTAATGGCCCAGGTGCTGGCACCGATGGCTGAAGAAGAACTTGAACCTGCCGGTGAAGAAGAACTGGAAGAAGGCGAAGAGGCTGCTGCTGATGAAGCTGCCGCTGAAGAAACTGCCGAACCAGCTGAAGGCACGGAAGAATAGAGTTTTTCTTAGCACACAGCATGCCGCGATGCCCCTGCCGTTAGGGGCATCGCTTTTATTAAGAGAATAACTTTACGGGAGTTGGTCGCCTTGTTGTTGCTGGTTGGTCTCGGTAACCCCGGCCCGGATTATGCCGGAAGCAGGCATAATCTTGGTTTTCAGGTTGTTGAAGCTCTTGCTCGCCGATTAAATGCAGGAAAACCTGTGCAAAAACACCGGGCATTAATTGCTAAAACTGAATACCAGGGCAGGGCGATCTTGCTGGTTCAGCCGTTAACCTACATGAATCTCAGCGGCCGGGCGGTTAACGAAATAGTCGGTAACTTCAAAATTACTCCGGACCAGGTTCTGGTCATATTTGATGATCTGGATCTGCCGCCCGGGGCGATCAGGTTGCGCAGCAGAGGTAGCAGCGGTGGGCATCGGGGATTGCAATCGATTATTGATGCCCTGGGCACCGTTGAAATTCCAAGGCTGAGAATTGGTATAGGCAAAGCTCCAGAAGGTATGGAAGTGGCCGACTATGTTCTTCTGCCACCCCTTGGAACAGAGAAAGTTATTCTTGGTGAAGCTGTTGAACGTTCAGTCGAAGCAGTTCTCTGTTTTATAGAACATGGGCTGGAGACGGCAATGAACCAATTTAATACGCAAGATGATTAGAGGAGAAGCCCAGGCCGGTCAGCGATT
>CAZCHW010000253.1:0-3632 GCA_964498375.1 uncultured Syntrophomonadaceae bacterium
AGCGAACTTACACGCACCAGTTTAGCAGCCGAAGCTTTCAGCCATACTGCTGCATATGATGCCATGATTGCCGGCTACTTTAATCGTCTGCCCGAGGCAGACCAGCCTGTTTACCCCTGCCTGCTCAGCCTGCCGCTGCGCAAAGTGCAGGATTTACGCTACGGGGAGAATCCTCAGCAGGACGCTGCTTTCTATAGTTTTCCCGGTCATCCCCGGGGCCTGGCAGCAGCAAAACAGCTGCAGGGTAAAGAGCTTTCTTTCAACAATTTAAACGATTTACATGCCGCCTGGCAGCTGGTATTGGAGTTTGTCAAGCCTTCTGTAGTGGCGGTTAAGCATGCCACCCCCTGTGGTGTGGCTTCTGCAGTTGTTCCTTCGGCCGCTTACCGGCTGGCGCACGATGCCGATCCGATTTCGATCTTTGGCGGAGTGGTGGCGATAAACCGGCCTGTTGACCGGGAAACAGCAGAAGAACTGGTTAAGATATTTCTTGAAGTGGTTGCCGCGCCGCACTTCACTGAAGAAGCGCTGGAAATTCTGGCCGGCAAACCGGATATTCGCCTGCTTTTGATGCCTGAAGGCCGGGATGAATTGAATAATTTCGACCTGAAAAAGGTAGATGGGGGAATTTTAATCCAGGGGATCGATGAGGAACCGGTCGATGTAAGTGCCGGGGAAGTGGTTACCGAAAGAAAACCGACCTTGGAGGAATGGCGCGATTTAACTTTTGCGCAGAGCGTGGTCAAGCATGTCCGCTCAAACGCTATAGTGGTAGCTCGTGAAGAGCAGAGCCTGGGGATTGGCGGGGGACAAACCAGCCGGATTGGCGCTGCCAGGATTGCCCTGGCTCAGGCTGGCCCTGCAGCTAAAGGTGCAGTGCTTGGTTCTGATGCTTTTTTCCCCTTCCCCGATACCGTTGAAGAAGCAGCCAGGGCAGGGGTAACTGCAATTGTCCAACCGGGCGGTTCACTTAAGGACATGGAATCGGTAGCCATGTGTAACCGCTATAACATGGCTATGGTCCTGACGGGACGGCGTTATTTTAAACATTAAAACTGGGCTGATCCTTTAAATGCAGGGCCTGGTAATTATAAACATACAGAGATCGGGAGGTAAGCCACCTTGAAAGTTCTAATTGTCGGTTCAGGTGGGCGCGAACATACCCTGGCCTGGAAACTGGCCCAGAGTCCATTGCTGGACAAGCTTTACTGTGCACCGGGCAACCCGGGGATTGCCGCACTAGCTGAAACAGTTGATCTTGCAGTTGATGATCTGGAGGGGCTGAAAAAATTTGCCCTCGCTGAAAAGATTGATTTAACGGTGGTCGGCCCCGAGGCTCCGCTGGTTGCTGGGTTGGCTGACCGGTTCCGCGAAGCCGGACTGGTTGTCTTCGGTCCGGGGCAGGATGGGGCCCGACTGGAAGGCAGTAAAGTCTGGTCGAAGCGAAAAATGAAAAAATGGGGCATTCCCACGGCGGAGTTTGCCGTTTTTGATGATTTTGATCAGGCGCGCCACCATCTGGCTCTATTTTACGGTGGAGCTGTGGTAATTAAGGCTGATGGTCTTGCTGCAGGCAAGGGTGTTATTGTTGCTTCCGGACCGGCCGAAGCCGAACAGGCTCTCTACGATATAATGGTGGAAAAAGCTTTCGGCACAGCGGGAGAACGGGTAATTATTGAAAAGTGTTTGAACGGTGAAGAGGTTTCGGTGCTGGCAATTTGTGATGGCCAGGAGCTGGTTACCTTACCTTCGGCTCAGGATCATAAGGCTATCTATGAAGGAGACCGGGGTCCGAATACAGGGGGTATGGGCGCGTACTCTCCGGCTCCGCTGTACAGCGCAGAGCTGGCCAGACAGACCGAAGAGCAAGTTTTCAAGCCCCTGTTGCGTGGCTTTAAAGACGAGGGGATTGATTTTCGGGGGGTAATTTATGCCGGTTTGATGGTTACCTCTGATCAATTTAATGTTCTTGAATTTAATGTGCGTTTTGGCGATCCGGAAACCCAGGCGATTATACCGCGTCTGCGTTCGGATTTACTGCCATTGCTTTTACAGGCAGCCCGGGGCGAATTAAACGGCCTGCCGGCTGAATGGAGCGATGAACCGGCAGTATGCGTGGTTCTCGCTTCGGAAGGTTACCCGGGAGCTTATGAAAAAGGATTCAGGATTGAAGGGATTGACAGGGCAGAAGCAGAAGGCGGGGGACGGGTGGCGGTTTTTCATGCCGGCACCGCGCGAGATGGAAAGAGACTGGTAACTGCCGGTGGCCGGGTGCTGGGCGTTACCGCCTGGGATAGTGACCTGAGAACAGCGGTGGATCGTGTTTACAAGGCGGTGGATCAAGTTTATTTTGAAGGGGCGTACTGCCGCCGCGACATTGCCCACCGCGCCCTCCGGGACTGATATACCGTAAACTAGGGAGGAGTTTTATTTGAAACCCAATGTGATTGTCGGATATGCCCGCACGCCATTTGGCCGTTTTTTAGGCCCTTTAAGTGAATTTCCGGCAGTCGATTTGGGAGGCCTGGCAATAGGTGAAGCGCTTAAACGGACCGGGCTTGACGGCGCGCTGGTTGATTATCTGTTGTTTGGCATGGTGGTGCAGGCCGGAGCGGGCCAGATACCATCCCGCCAGGCAGCTGTAAAAGCGGGTTTGCCTTTTCAGGTTCCTTCGGAAACAATTAATAAGGTTTGCGCCTCTGGTTTGCGGGCGGTAAATTTAGCCGATACGCTCATTAAAGCCGGTGATATATCCCTTGTTATCGGGGGCGGCATGGAAAATATGAGTGCTGTGCCCTACTATTTGCCACAGGCGCGGCGTGGATCACGGATGGGTGATCAGCCGGTGGTTGACGGTATGGTGCATGACGGTCTCTGGTGCCCCTTTCACAACGTCCACATGGGGGTTCACGGCAGTGCTGTTCCCGCTGAGCATGGCATAACCCGCTCAGAAATGGACCGGTTTGCCTTGCGCAGCCATCGCCTGGCCATTGCAGCACTGGAAGCAGGAAAATTCCGGGAAGAGGTTTTTCCGGTCAGGGCTACGCAGAGCACTGGTGCAGGGGTGGTGATCGAACAGGACGAACTGCCGCGCCGCGATACTTCACTGGAACAACTGGCCAAACTACCGCCTGCTTTCAGCAGCGATGGACTGATTACGGCGGGAAATGCTCCGCCGATCAGTGATGGGGCAGCGGCCCTGATTATCGCTTCCCCGGAAAGGTCCCGGGAGTTGAATCTGGAACCGCTGGCTGAAATAATTGCCCAGGCGTCAGTATCTCTTGAACCGCGTTATATTGCCACTGTGCCTTTCGAGGCTGCTCAACTGGCGCTCAGGCGAGCCGGGCTGACCAGGGCAGATCTCAAATTAATCGAGGTGAACGAAGCTTTTGCTGCTGTTGCCCTGACCTGTATTAAGCTGGGCGGTTGGGATGAAGAGCTGGTTAATGTTAACGGTGGGGCTGTAGCCCTGGGCCATCCGATCGGAGCGAGCGGGGCCCGTATTTTAATGACCTTAATTAGTGAACTGCGCCGGCGCGGTGGCGGTTATGGTCTGGCCACTATTTGTAGTGGAGCCGCTCAGGGAGAAGCAACTATTATCCGGGTTTAAAAGAGTCGGAATGGAGCGATAC
>CAZCHW010000254.1:0-3627 GCA_964498375.1 uncultured Syntrophomonadaceae bacterium
AATTTGCGCCCTGCTCAGGTCCCGGTTAGCCGGCAGCTCTGCTACAGCTTCCCGGACCGATGGAAGATCTACAAGTATAGTGGTAGGGTAAAGTTCTTCCCGGCTCAGGACTTCTTCTACATGGCTTTGCAAATGAGGATCAAGTGAAGTGAAAACACGCAGACCTCCTGTGTAGATAGCCCGGTATGCTTCTTCTCTTGAGCCGATTGAAGGAATAGCGCTTAATAGGCGCACCAGCTCATCATGGACTACGTAATCAACATAATGAGGATACGGGTAATCTTCTGCATGCGCTCTTGAATAATTCAGCTGCTGGTTAAGCGCCTGCTGGTAAGTGGTCTCGTCGATCAGTTCGAGACGGTTCATGTTGTATAATACCAGTTCCATTCGCTCTTCAGCTGCGGCCAGGTTATCAACCGGGTTATAATAATTTGGCGATCTCAGGGCTGCTGCAAGCATTGCCCCTTCGGCCACGGTAAGATCTCCGACATTTTTGTTGAAGTATGTTTGCGCAGCTGCTTCCACACCGTACGCACCGTTGCCGTAATACATCCGGTTAAGGTAAAGCTCAAGTATTTCTTCCTTGGCATAATTCCGTTCCAGCTGAATGGCCAGCCATATTTCCTGGACTTTTCTCTTGTAGCTTGTTTCGGTAGTTAAAAAGGCGTTTTGCGCCAGCTGTTGGGTTAATGTACTGGCCCCCTGGACGATTGTTCCGGCCCGCAGGTTGGCAAATGCGGCCCTGAAACTGCCGACGATGTCGAAACCAAAATGGCTGTAAAATCTTTCATCTTCAATTGCGATTAAAGCTTTTTGGACATGATCCGGAATTTCGTTTAGCTCGACAACCACCCGGTTCTGTTCTTCATGTAAAGAGGTGATTTCATTACCGTTAATATCATAAAGATATGAAGTTTCAACGGTTGCCAGCCGCTCAGGATCAAGTGGTGGAGCCTCCTGGATATAACTGTATGCTACTGCTGCAAGAGCACCGCCGATGGCAATACCTAAAATAAGGATCACCAGTAATGTAACTTTTAGAATCGAGCGTTTTTTTATCTTACCGCTATTTCTGTTCTCTTTACCCGGTGAAGGGCTATTATTATTTCGATCAAATGGACTTTTCTTCTCAGCCAATTAATATTTAACCTCCTTAAAAACAAAAAAAAATCACCTGGCCTGATTATAACATATCATCAGAAAGGTTATAATTATGCGCGATGATCTTAAAAAAAATATAATAGTTAATTATCATCCCTGTGATCGGCTGTTAACCTACATGGCTCCCAGATGCTCGAAGAGAGTTTTCAGAGAGCCGCTGTCTGGAAGGATCAAGACGCTTCCTTCAATGCCCTCGTTTTCCAGGGCTAATTCTGTTTTGAGCAGGATGATTTGATCGTCAACTGTTTTGGTTTCAGCTATAACAGTTCCCAGGACAGCTCCGGCCATGTCGATTCCCAGGCGTGGCGGGGAAGCATTGAATGTCAGATTAGTCATAAACGACAGAGCACTTAAATAGGAACCGGTAATGATATTGCCCAGTTCCATTAACAGAGACTGTTCCATTTCATCCATCTTTTCAGAGCGCTCAGGCAAAAGTTTTGAAATCATTTTTTCAGCTGCTGCAAGTGGTAACACAAAAACCAGCACCAGGCCTAAAGCAGGGCAATCTGCCTCGCAAAAAGTAGCAGCTACTGTGCTTTCCGGATTGCCGAATGCCTCTGGAACTTCCTGCAAGGGTGTTACCCTGACCACAGGCACCGCCATTTCTATTTTTTCGTCATTCAGCATCGTTGAAAGTGCTGTAACGGCATTTCCAACTCCAATATTGGCAAGCTCCTTAAGCAAATCCTGCTGGGTATCGCTGATCATTTCTGATGAGCTCACGCGTTCACCTCCGATAGTTCTACAACGCTTTAACAAAAAATCATTTTCGTTATCATAACATATCTGCCCAGCCAGGGTCATTAAAATGTGAATAAAAAGATAAAAACTATATCACTTTATTAATTGATCATGTAAAATATTAATTAGTGAAATTAAATAATCTTTATATCCTGCCGGACTTGGAGGAGAGGATTGTGATCAGACACTTCCCCGGGAAAGATCATTGTTATGATGTAAATGAATTAGAAGCATTTTTTTACCCGCAGTCCCTGGCAGTAGTCGGGGCCAGTCAAAATGCGCTCAAACCAAATGGAATTCCACTATATCTGTTGAACATGTTTGGCTATAAAGGCGAGGTATACCCTGTAAATCCAAAATATGATCGGGTTGGCGGTTTAAAATGCTACCGTTCAATCCTCGACATAGAAGGGCCGGTTGACTTGGCAATTATTGGAGTCAACGAAAGCCAAACAATGGATGTACTCTACGAGTGTGCTGAAAAAAATGTAAGTGCGGCGATTATATTTACCTCGGGTTTTGCCGAAGTAAATCATGCCGGTCGCTCAAAACAGGAAGAAATGAAAGAACTGGCCAGGAATAGTGGCATGCGAATCCTTGGCCCGAACTGTCTCGGGGTCCTAAACTACTACAATGGCTGCATGGCCAGTTTTTTCTATAACCAGGAACGCAAGGATATGGTCCATCCGGAAACCCTTTCGTTCATTACCCAGAGCGGTGGGCTTGGAGGAATAATATACCAGATGGTTGTGCAGTTGTCGATCGGTTTTAATTATTTTGTCAGCACCGGTAATGAAGCGGATGTTTCATTTGCAGAGGTCCTGAATTATTTTGCTGAGCGGGAAGAAGTAAGTATCGTCGCCGGTTACCTGGAAGGTTTACAGGGAGATGGGCGGCTCTTTATTGAAGCATGCAAAAAAGCTCTTGAAAAAAATAAAATGGTAACCATGCTGAAAGTAGGCAGGACAGAAAGCGGGGCTGCTGCTGCTGCTTCGCACACCGGTGCCCTGGTTGGTTCCGACGAAGTTTATGACGGGCTCTTCAAGCAGTTTGGCGTGCCTCGGGCTGATGACGTGGAACAGATGAATGCATTAATTGGCCTGTTTGCTGCCGGGCGATTACCCATGGGGAAAAGGATGGCTATTATCACTATATCGGGTGGCAGCGGAGTTGTGGTGGCAGATAAATGTCCCGAGTATGGGATTGAAGTAGTGCAAATTACCGATACAACCCAGCAGAAACTTCGCGAAATCCTGCCACCTTTTGGTGCAGTTGCCAATCCGGTTGACCTGACATCCCAGCTGTTTTTTGATACGGAGCTTTTTCAAAGGGCTTTGCTCCTTGTGATGCAGGATCCGCTGGTTGATATTGGTGGCTTTTTCTATAACTTTGAAATGCCGGACCCTGAAGCCGATAAAAAAATAATTGACATCTATAATGAAATTAGTAAACCTCTGGTAGTTTTTACCTGGCCAACAGGGCAGGATTATGCCATGGAGGCGAAAGAGAAAATTGTCCGGGCCGGTATACCGGTTATTGAGCATATTCCAAGCGGGCTCTGGGCAATAAGCGCTTTGGCAGACTGGGTGACCAGGTCAAAAGAACAACGTATTTATCCTACCTTTAAGCCTGGGAGTGAAAGAGAAAAAGCATTAGGAATAATTAACATGGCACCGGGAAAAACGCTTACAGAACACCAGGCAAAAGAAATTCTGAAACTAT
>CAZCHW010000255.1:0-3625 GCA_964498375.1 uncultured Syntrophomonadaceae bacterium
GTAACCCGGCCCTGTTCCAGGTCGGGATGCATAGCGGGAAACAAATTATAAAGTTCGCTGCAGCCGGTTGGGCCGGCAAAAATTAGTGTAAATAGAACTGCTCCACCGAGCAGAAGCTTGAAGAGTCCAGCGTGTATTTTAATCATTATATCCTCCAGGTAAACAGTTAAATCAATATAAGAAAAATAGCACCAAACCCGCGCAGAGCATAATCAAGCCATAAACGTTAATTTGTTTGATCAGCGAATAAAGCGGGGTTTTAAAATACTCATTGGTCAGGTAAGTACATAAATGAACCGGCGAACCCAGGTAACCGGCGTAAGCGCTCAGGTAAGCCATACCAAAATAACGCAGAGTTAAAAGATCGGGGCTTAGAAAGGGAATCAGAATTGGGAAAGCAATTCCTGTTGCGGCAGTAGTATTTCCGGTGATAAACCCGGTAATAAAGGGTAAAGCGATTACCAGGGCAAGGATGGGGATTCCACGATCAGCCAGGTACTGAACCAGTTGTTGAAAAGATTCTGCTTCAAGCATGAAGTCTTTATAGACGATAATCGATACTGTGGCGATCAGCATTGGCCAGTTGAATCCTTTGATAAAAACCAGAAATCTTTTCTGCAGTTCCTGAAGTTTGTGTTCACCGGGCAGGTTAATCAAGAAGCAGAGGACAATTCCGGCGCTTAAGGCCAGGGGAAAATATAAACCGAAACCCAAACCAAGCGTAAGGGCAACCAGGTAGGGCGAGGCGGCAACAATCACTTTGGCAAGCGCTGCTTTAACTTCTTCTGCTGAATTGTTCTGCGGTTCAGCCCGATAAGGATAACGGCGGTAAAGAATTATCGTGGCTATGATGAAAACCAGCACAACCACCGGAACGGTAAAGCTTAGAAAGGAAGCAATACTGAGTCCGCTTAAACCGGAAGCGAGGATGATCGCTGAATTAAAAGGGGTAATTAATACTACCAGGTGCCGGTAAACCATGTTTGACATAGCCAGCTCAACGGGAGGCATCTTTAATTTTTTCCCGGTCTCTTCAACCATCGGGGCGGATAAAACCGCTCCCCCGGGTACAGTGGAGAAAAGAGATATTGTGGCCGGAAAAAGCATCAGCAAAGCCCGCGGGTCGCGAATAACCAGGCGCAGGTTGTTAACCATCTGTTCCATCAGCCCAATTTGCCGGTGCAGGTTGCCGAGCAGTGTAATTGCAGTGACCATTGCTCCGAGATAAAAAGCAGTGTGACTGGTCAGTGACGTAAAAAGCAGGGCGGCATTTTCCGCAAGGCTGTTGCCGTTAGTCAGGGCAAGCACCATGATAGCCAGCAGAAGTACAGCGTGGAGCTTCCAGCCCCTGCGGATTAACGAAATGATCATGATGATTGAAAGAGCAACTCCGGCTCCTTCTACTATTTGTGGGTCGATCGGCATAATTGAGCATTCTCCGGTCTGGTATTAAATTAACCCTTATATGATAACGCAATTAACCTTAAAATGAAAGTCTGCTGACTTCGGCTTGCTGGAGGCAGGAAAGATCTTGAAGGTTGGAGAAGTTTATCCGCGGAAAACTTAAAGGTTAGTGTGCAAAAAATTTATCTACAGAACCGGGAAAGGTTTGAGCGGGATGACAAGTAACAAAACCAGGGGAAAAGTATTAGTTGCCATGAGCGGCGGTGTAGATAGCTCTGTTGCGGTGTTTTTGCTGAAAGAAGCCGGCTATGATCCTGTAGGCATCACCATGCAGCTGTGGGTTGATCAAAAGGGCAACTGCTTCCAGGAAGCGGAAGATGCCGGGCCGGGCCCCGGTGATGCGGTGTGCGATGCGGCAAAAGTTGCAAAAATGCTTGACATTCCACACCTGGTTATTGATCTAAAGGAGCAATTCTTTCAGCAGATTGTCTGTAATTTTAAGGAGCAGTACCAGGCAGGGCAGACACCTAACCCCTGTGTTGTTTGTAATCGCATCATTAAATTTTCTGCCCTGCTTGAAGAGGCAGCAGCACGAGGTATTAACCTGGTAGCAACCGGCCATTATGCCCGGATTATAAAAGATCGGGATAGTAATTTGAACCTTTTATTTAAAGGAATCGACCGGCAAAAAGATCAAAGCTACATGCTTTATGCACTGACCCAGAAAGAGCTGGCTCAGACAATATTTCCGCTTGGAGATTTGTCAAAAATAGCAGTGCGGGACATTGCCGAGAAACAGCGGTTGATCGTCGCTGACAAGGCGGAAAGCCAGGAAATTTGCTTTATTCCTGACAATGATTATCGCTCCTTTCTGGAGCGTCAGGATCCCGGGGTGGTTAGCCCCGGAGATATTGTAACTGCCGATGGCCTTGTGCTGGGCCGACACCGCGGAATTGCCTTTTATACAATTGGGCAACGCCGCGGCCTGGGCCTGGTTGCACCCCGTCCGTTATATGTGATTCGCCTCGAGCCGGAAACTAACCGGGTGGTGGTCGGTTTTGCTGAAGAGACCTATAGTGAAGGACTGGTTGCCGGCAACCTTAATTTTATTTCCGGCACTTTGCCCACTGAAAAACTGGCCGTTGAAGTTAAAGTGCGCTACCGGGCTGCTGCGGTTCCAGCGGTTTTATTACCGCCTCAAGGAGGAAAAGCCCGGTTAATCTTTACTGAAAGGCAAAAAGCAGTTGCGCCAGGTCAGTCGGCAGTGTTCTACCTTGGCGATCAAGTGCTCGGAGGCGGTGTGATTGAATCGGCCTTTTAATGGCTGAATACTATCCGGGAGGAAGTCATCGATGCTGAATATTGCAATCATCCAATTGCAGCTTGACGACCGGGAAAGCCGTGCTGAACGGATCAGGCGGGTTGAAGAACATTTCTCTCTTCTTGCCGGTGAAGCGGTGCAGCCGCAGGTTGTTGTTCTACCGGAAATCTGGGCTACCGGTTTTTTTAACTTTGACCGCTATCACCGGGAAAGTGAGCCGCTTGATGGAGAAATATTCTCAATGCTGGCTCCCTGGGCTGAAAAGATCGGCTGCTACATTGTTGGCGGTAGTATCATCGAGCAGGGTGATCAGGCTTATTATAATACCAGCCTGGTGATCGACCCAACCGGTTCACTGGCCGGTACATATAGAAAAATTCACCTCTTTGGTTATCAGGCGGAAGAGAGCAGACTACTGCAGGCAGGAAAGGAACCCCTGGTTCTAAAGACTGAATTTGGCACCTGGGGTTTCAGCACCTGCTACGATCTCCGGTTCCCCGAGCTCTACAGGTTCATGGTTGACGGTGGGACCGACTTGTTTTTTGTGGTAGCAGCCTGGCCTCGTGCCAGGTTGGAACACTGGGTGCTGCTCAATCGTACCCGGGCCCTGGAAAACCTGGGCAATCTCTGTGCCTGCAATTGTTCAGGAACTATCCGGGGCACTGAGCTTGGCGGTAACAGCCTGGTGGTCGACCCCTGGGGTGAGGTTAAAGCCCGTGGCGGCCTGCAGGAAGAGATAATCCGGGTTGACGTTAATCCAGGCCTGCCAGGGGCAGTCCGCCGAAAATTTCCAGCCCTGAGCGACCGGCGGCTGCGTTAATTGTTAACAGCCATGATCATTTAATTGTACTGGTAAATTTCATCAATCAGTGGGAGGTTTATATGAAAGAGACAGCAATT
>CAZCHW010000256.1:0-3614 GCA_964498375.1 uncultured Syntrophomonadaceae bacterium
TTATTCACTTTCAGGCCGTTCGCCTTCGGGGTCGGCCTGATTTTCTTGATCGGCCGCTTTCTCTGCTTCAGTAGTATTCACATCCATGCTGCCTTCCGGATTAGTTTCTGCTTCAGACCGATCATCAGACAGGGTTGGTACAGCTACTGCAGTCTCAACCACTTCAGGGTCGTGGCTGCCGAAGCGGGTTACCAGTACCGCGCCGATTGCTAAGATGAACACTGTCAGGGAGATCAGACCGCCGATGATCGGGACCAGACCGATCAGCCCGACGATCAATACACCGATGGCAACAGCACCTAAAGGATTGGTTGTTTTTCCGGACGCAGCGCCAATAATTCTTTCTCCAATGAGCAGGGTAATCCCGGAGTAACCAAGGATTCCGGCCAGGGCCAGGAAGAGAATTTCAATGATCACCAGAGGAATACCGATGATCGTAATGGCCAGCAGAATCATCAGCGGAATAGCCAGCACGGCAACCAGAATTCCCCATCCGATTACCGGGCCTGGTTTGGCTGTAACAGCAAGGCCGGTTCTTTTCACCTGCTTCGGAAACAGTGAATAGGTTAGTGCTGCCAGGGCAAACATGATCAACATGTTGATTAAACTACGAGCAGTACTGCCGTAATAGTGACTGAACGGCAAGCGGGGAAAACTCCAGTCACGGGACATATGCGGTATCATCTCTACACCACGCAGTCCCTGGTTTACTTCCCTGACAATTCTATCGGCCACTTCATCGACAAAGTTGCCATCAATTCCATCAAAGCGGTATCCTTCAGGGCTGACCGGTTCTTCAAGTTCAGCAGCAGAGATCTCTTCTTCTATTTCGATTGCCCCGGTAACTGCTGTTGACGCTTTGCGGATCAGACCGCGCTCGATAACAATCCGACCGGATACGATAGCATCGGGGCCAAGTTCTACCACCCCTTGTTCCAGGATAACGTCACCTTCTACAATTCCGTTGATTACAATGTTTCCAGCTTTACTGTTAATGTCTCCGGCTACGGTTCCGTCTACCCGCAGTTCTCCGAACCCCGAGCCGATATCGCCGCCAATCGAACCGCCAACCTGTGCCGCCCCCAGGTCTGTGTCAAGGTTACCACCAACCGAACCGTCAATAACTACTTCACCCATGCGGGTTTTCACGTTACCGCTGACATTGCCGTTGATGACAATCCGGCCCATGTTGGTTTCTACATTGCCATTGACATCACCGTCAACGATCACCTGGCCCATATTGCTGTTCACATTGCCGTTAACGATTCCGAGCACTTTAAGCTCGCCCACATTCAGGGTAACATTACCGTTAACTGTCGTACCCCGGTCAATCTCCAGGTCTCCAGCCGTCTTGTTAATATCTTCATCAATAACTGCACCTTCCTGTGCCAAAACCAGGCCAGCAGGCAGCAGCAGAACCAGCAATAAAGCAACCATTAAAATATTTTTCAACATAACTGAAATTTTTTTATCCATTTTTTTGTCCCTCCGCACTTCTGAGAAAATTTAAAAGCACTACTTCCAGGCCAACCAGTAAAGAGAGGCCTATAATTATCCCTGCCGGTCCAACCAGGTGCCCCAGGTAGAGCAGATCGATCAGGGCATCGAATAAGAGGCCGAACTGGCGGGTTAAACCAACTGAGAGCCACCACTGAATAAAACCGGGTTCAAGGGTGTAGGCGCTGAAAAAAGCCAGAGTGAAAGCTAAAACTGCCATCAACAGAGCTGGAAAAGGTCTGGATGCTGTCTTTTCAACCAGCCGATCGTAGAATCCGGCTGGCAGGGCAGCTTCGCTTCTCAATGCGGTGGCGCAGAAGATCGCCTCTTCCAGCTCCATTACAGCAACCCGGCAATGCGGGCAGCTTCGCAGGTGATCTGAAAGCCTTGTATCTGTTATCTCCCCATCGAGAAAGGCCTGAATTGTCAGTATGTCCGGACATTTACTGATCATATTCTCACTCCTTTTGCCAGCTTTTCTTTCAGCATCAGTCGACCGCGATAAAGCCTGTTTTTAACCAGGCTCAGCTCCAGGCTGAGCGTTTCACAAATTTCCGCATAGCTAAGCTCATTGACATGTTTAAGCAGTAGAACTTCCCGGTATATTTGTGGCAGATCCTGCAAAGCCGAAACCAGCTCCTGTTCGCTTTCGCGGGCGCAATAGATGCGCTCCGGGCTGTCCTCCACCCGACTGTCGACAATTTCCAGGTTCTCCATCGGAGTCTCCCGGTTATCGCGCAGCCAGTTGCGGCAGAGGTTGGTGGCTATTTTAAAAAGCCAGGGTCCTGCTTCTCGGTTGCGGTCAAGGCGGTCGAGATTCCGGTAAGCCTTGAGAAAAGTTTCCTGGGCCAGGTCTTCCGCCCGGCTGCGATCACCTGTGTAGCGAAAAGCCAGTCTAAATACCTGATCACCATACTTTTCTACCAGTTCCTGAAGCAGTTCCTGCAAGTCGACACCACCATTTCAGCATTCCATATATTAATAACCGCGAAAATGAAAAAAGTCTGATCCCTTTTAAAATAATTTTGCCCGGCCTGTAACAGCCGGGCAATTCTCAGTTTATACGCAGGGCCGGATGTATAGCAATGTGCCTAAAATCTTGCTTCTCCGACTGCAGTAATTTCAACCCGGCTGTGTGAAAAAACGGCAGACCGGACTTGTTGATCTTCTACTTCCATTTCCAGGGTGGTTATGTCGGGGCCGCCAAGCTCAATTCCGCCTCCTGATTCGAGATTAACCGTGAGCAGTCCATTTTCGCCGGGAGAAATATCATCAAGTTCTCCGGCAGCCAGGGCAGCCAGGCCGAGGGCAACTGACCCGGTTCCACAGGAAGGTTCAAAGAAATCATCCTGGACATAGTGGGGAAAAACTACCCGCAAATGCCCCTGATGCTCGGGGTGCAGGTCATAGAGGGCGACATTGGGTTCGATCTCTCCTGTTTGCTGCATAAACAGTTCCTGCAGGTACAACAGCTTCTTTCTGGTTTTTCCGTTCCAGTTGATAAAATCAGCTTCAGGACAAACCTGGCGGAATTTATCGCTGTTTATGACCAAAAATTTTCCGGCTCTGATTACTTCCAGATCATCAATCTTCAGTTTGCCAACACCACGCTGATAACATTCACTGACAAAGCTTTCCATGTTGGTGCGGATCCGCGTGGCCCGTCCATCTTTTACATCAATTGTAAGCACAGCCGGGCCGCCATCGGTGTGGAGTACCACATGAACCGGTGCCTGATCCAATTCAAGACCAAACTGTTCGCCCAGGGCGGTTTCAATTAAAGCCGCGCCGAGCACCTGGGTAAACCCGCCGCAGGCGCTGATAAAACAGGGAACAGTCGGCTCAGCTATTTTCACTTCAATTTCACCGGGCCGCCCGGTGGGGTAAAGAATTCCTGTTTCATGCGCATGCAGGTAGTTGGGACCCATCAATTTAACCGCTATCTCCAGTTCGTGACCAATCATCAGTTGGTCTCCCCGAAGCAGAACAATCAGGTTGCCGCCCATATGGCCGCGGACAAAATCAAGTTTCATATGCAAATTACCTCATTTCTTTTAAATCCTGTTGCTTTGAGATGAAACTCATCCCTTCAGGTGGAAAAGGTTTCAGTAACAATG
>CAZCHW010000257.1:0-3600 GCA_964498375.1 uncultured Syntrophomonadaceae bacterium
TGTAATGTTCTTTTAGCAGATTCATTACGCAATTTGGGCTCTCCATGGCGGGGTCTTTTAGGGCATTCCCCTCACCATCGCGCTGGTACTGCCAATCAGCGGCATCGTATTTAACCGCGCTGCGTACCGGATCATCTTCAGCCCCGGTAAACAGGCCAGTCACTTCGTCAAAGCTGTAGTTTTCATTGATTAGGTACGTGGCGTTAGTATAGTTATCTACATACTCTTTATGATACTTGTCATTTTCCAGGATATAATTAATTAAACCGCCAAGATAGGCTATATTAGTACCCGGGCGAATGCTGACATATACATCTGCCACAGCAGCAGTCCTGGAAACTCTTGGATCAACAGCTATCAGCTTGGCCCCCTTTGTTTCACGGGCCTTCTCAATCCATTTCATGGAAATTGGATGGTTTTCTGCTGTATTGCCGCCAATATTCATAAATACATCACTGGGCTGGTAATCGTTCCAATGGTTGGTCATACAACCTCTACCAAACGTGGCGCCGAGACCGGCGACCGTCACTGAGTGTCAGAGACGGGCACAGTGATCAACATTGATTACTCCCATAGCCCTGACCATTTTATGGAAAAGGTAGTTTTCCTCGTCGCTGCAAAAAGCGCTGCCGAGCCAGGATATGGCTTCGGTGCGATTAACAGTAACCCGCTGACCACCAACGTTGACATTTTCAACAAAAGTTCTGTCGCGGGTATCTTTGATCCTTTCGGCTATCATCCCGAGAACTTCATCCCATTCTTTTTCTTCATAACCAGCAGCTCCGGGAGCGCGATATAAAGGTTTGGTCAGGCGTTTCGGGTTAAGTACTGGTTTCCCTTTTTCCTGAAACATGTAAGAAAGGTTGTAATGCGAACTGCCCTTACTGCATAGAGTTCCTTCGTTAATTGGGTGGCCGGGATCGCCTTCAGCATTGACAACAACTCCATCCCGAACACTACAAATAACACCGCAGCCTACTCCACAAAAAGTACAAACCGTTGGATACTCCTTGGTATGCTTAATGCGCAGAGGCTCAGCGGTAGACGCAGATGCCTTGTTCAGGCCGACCCCGGTCAGTGTAGCCGTGGCGGCTGCAGCACCGGAAAGCTTTAAAAAGCTGCGTCGAGTTAACTGCATAAGTAAATCCACCTCCTGGTCTTATCTCTCAGATAATTCTTCTTCATTGACCCATTCTAAACCTGACCCAGCACTAAAACCCTCCTTGCGAGCCAACAAATCATGACCCAGTGAAGCAAGGTTATGGATAGCCAGGATTAACGAGCTATCCAGGTTAAAATTTCTAGCATCAATGATTTTGCAGTACTGCCGGCAGCGGTGGCAATAATTTACCCGGCAAACATCAATGCCTTCTACGGTAAAGTAGCCTAACTCCTCCCGCTCTTCGTTATTGCAATACGGACATTTAACGCGGTTGTGAGCCCACTGGGTTCCACAGAGCCAGCAATCGAGAACCTTGGCTCCGTCATCTTGCCTCAGGTAACCGTAATGCGGCCGTTCCCCGCACAGAGGACAATCCCCCCCTTCGTAAAGGTCTATCCGCACGACCTTTCTGATATTTTCAAATTGCTGCCGGTATATGGAGGAGAGAATTATAGAAAAAAGAAACGTTGCCATATCCTGACCAATAGACGTTTCTTTTACCAATGAAGCCATTAGCAGCTTAAGTGTATGAAGATGCAATTCTTCTTCCGAGTGATAAATAAATTCTTCAACTTTTCCAGTAACCTGCTCCATGATCTGTTCAAGATTCGGGTTTGACTTTACTGTTTGCTCACAGGAGAGGCGGAAAAGATCAATAAACAACTGTTGATTGACGGGAGGTTGAAGCCTGAGGCTTGAATCTTTTTTCATTAAATCAGTAGTATTTAACGTTTCATCCGGGGCAACCTGAAGCATATTTTGAATTGGGAGATTTTGATCAGACTGATCAAAATAACTTTCGAGACCCTCAAATACTGCCCTGATATAACCGGCCCCATCTTTAAAGTGTCTATACATATTACTGCAGCGTTCAATTTCGGCCCTGTAACCGGTTTTCCACAAATAATCCAACCGTTAACACCCCTTATTTTTTAGCTTGCTGTGATTTGACAGTAACTCTATCGGCAAAATAATATTTTCACTATTTACAAAGAAGTGAAATGTATGATAATTGTCACATAAACTAAAAATCCCTTTTTTACAAGGGTTTTTTAAACAGAAGTGTTAAACAGATCTATATAAAAACCGGGCAAGTGAAACTATCCACATAAGAATGAACGATTTATTAGCCAGGGTAATTATACCTATAACCAAATATTATGTCAATGCTCAGAAACTAGGGACATATTATTTTTTTATACCGCAATTAATTGTTGCTGGCATTTTATAACAGGTTTATCGGTTAAAAAAAGATTGCCCCGTTGGGACAACCTTTTTAATACTGCTATGAAATAACTGGTTAATACTTACTCTGTCACCAGAGGAAGTTCTGCCCTAGCAACCCAACCTTCACGAATTCCGAATTGCAGCGAAAGAGCGTCGTAGCCAAGCATTCTCAAGACTCCAACCGTCTGACCGGCTGTCTGTCCCGAATAACAGGCCACTACAATCGGCCTGTTGGTCGGCAGCTCACCAAGCAGGTTACCAACTTCTGCCCAGGGGCTGTGGTCTGAACCTGGGATATGTCCTTCGTTGTAGTCATCCAGGGCACGAATGTCCAGGACATAAAATGCATTTGGATTAGCTTCAAGAGCTTCATTTAAATCTGCCGGAGGAATAATGTTATTACCTGAAGCAACTTCAGCTGCCATCTCCTGGGCAATCTGCCAGAGCGCTTCTTCCTCAGGCCCGGCCGGCGAAGATACAGCAGGCAGATCAGCAACCGGGTTCGGGCCTGTACCTTCCAGCGGGAAGTCATTTCCTTCAGGACCCCAACCAAAGGTCATTCCTGAAGCCAACGACTTTACATTATCAAAACCAGCCATCCGCAGCCATCCAACAGTCTGACCGGCTGTCTGTCCCGAATAACAGGCGACAACAACTGGGCGGTTACGTGGAAGCCGGTCCATTATTTGGCCAACCTCTGCCCAGGGGCTGTGATAAGCACCGGGGATATGGCCGGCCTCAAAATCTTCTGCGCTGCGAATGTCAAGAATAAAAACCGACTCGGGATTTGCATCAAGCATTTCTTTGACATCGGGAGCAGGAATGATATTGTTGTCCTGTGCTACAGCAATAAAATAATCCTGCGCTGCAGCTGTCACAACTGCATCAATGTCCAGTTCTTCCTCAGTGACTTCTTCTATTGCTTCTTCTACTTCCTCAACTACTTCCTCAACCTCTTCTTCAAGCGCCGTATCAGTGCCACAGCCAAAAAGGCTGAACAACATAAAACAGGATAGCAAAACCATCAGCCATAAATTAAAACCTTTTCTCATTCAGATTAACCTCCTTATATTTACCCGCAAAAGCAAAAACAAACTTGAAAACTGAACTGCTACCGTGTGGTTACCACCATGCCAGGAAAGAAACTACCCTGCTTAGGGAATTTCCCAGACTACCAGGTTTTGGTTCGCCTCACTGTCACCTTCCTGAAG
>CAZCHW010000258.1:0-3573 GCA_964498375.1 uncultured Syntrophomonadaceae bacterium
GGAGTGATTGCTGCTGTGGCTATGAAAATCCTCGGCGGTGAAATTCAGGGCCGCCTGATTCCCAAGGGGGAAGACTTGAGCGAAATTTGCTCACTGGGCAGCGATGCTCCAGGCCGGTTACTACTGCTTGACGACCTGGTTCAAGGTGATGATATCTTTTTTGCTGCTACCGGTATTACCGATGGCGATATGCTAAATGGCGTCCGTTACCGGGGCAGAACTGCGGAGACGCACTCCCTGGTAATGCGGGGAATCACAAAAACTATTCGTAACATACACGCAACCCATACCTTGGAAATGAAACCTCACTATGTTTCGCCGGATTCATTGTGCCGGGAAAACCAGCACAGGTAAAATGCTGCAGATTGCAAATAAAAAGGGGAAGCGAATCTGCTTCCCCTTTTTATTAATGATCATTCAAATCTATTTAACAATCATGATATTTGTTTTCACTAACTGCAGGACAGTGCTGCTGACACTGCCCATGAACAGTTTTTTTACCCCGCCGGTACCGCGCCGGCCAATCATGACAATGTCGTAATTGTTAGTAGCGGCTTCTTCGGCAATCATTTCCGCCGGGTGTCCGATTTTAAAAACAGTGTTAACCTTGGCATGGCTGTCCTTAAACTGTTCAAGTGCCCCGGCAAATATATCTTTCCGTTCTTCGATTACCCGCTTATCCAATTTTTTTAATTGCTGTTCCTCTT
The DNA here is from genome assembly GCA_964498375.1 of uncultured Syntrophomonadaceae bacterium. Taxonomy (GTDB): domain Bacteria; phylum Bacillota; class Dethiobacteria; order DTU022; family DTU022; genus JAABTH01. The sequence goes on from CAZCHW010000258.1 coordinate 708, forward strand.
CAGGGGTAAATGGGTATTTGCCGTGCCAGTAGTCAGGGAAAAAATGGGCGCTGTCATGAACATAGATTAAAGTTACTTCATTAATGGTACAGTCACCGACCATCCTGGCGGCTACTTCCACACATTTTTTGCTGTTTTCTGAACCGTCGGTGCAGACAAGTATTTTCATATCATCGCTCCTTTCGTCTTAGTAATTCTGCACTGTTTTTATTATCCCTGCCTGCGCTGCAGAATGTACATAGCAAGTTGTAAAAGGACTGCTTTGCAATAAATTAAATTCATATTTAGTCTCAGGGGTTTGTTTTTGGTATTATCCTTTCGGGAGGAAATGTAGACGCCGATCAGCTGCCATGGTTTTAGTAATGCACTTACAGATCGACCAGCCTACCAGGGCCCGGTTTTATAAGAATTAGACTTATGTTCACACCAGACTGATTGCCGCAAAAGGGCAGGCTGTCACACAACGGGCACATCCTTTGCAAAGGGGGGTGTTTGCCATCGGGTAGTCATACTGCTCTTCCTGGGCAATTAAATGCAGAGGACAGGCGGCGACAGCCAGGCAGGTTCCACCGTTACAGCGATCAGGGTTGCATTTCCGGTAGTCTAGATTAAACATTGTATCGGCCATCACGATCTCCCCGGGTGAGCTTATTAGTCATTCAGACTTACTTAATATTATTATATCACGATAAACAAATGCAGCGACAAAATAAGGCTTTTACTGGCCATTTCCTGTGATTATATCTATTTGGATAACTTATATCAACTTGGTTGCCAAACGCTTGACCTTTTTGTAACAATGTAGTAGAATTGCAAGCGTAGCAAACAGGTAGAATTAATCTAATTCGTTTTACCAGATCTGGTAAAATGAATGAATTCGTCTAGCTGTTATTAAAGGAGGAGGTAATTTAATGAAAAAAGTATTGTGGTTAGCTCTCGTATTGGTTCTGGCCCTGGCAATGATCGCTGGTTGCGGGGATACTCCGGCTGAAGAAGTCCCGGGTGAAGAAGCTCCCGAGGAAACTCCGGAAGAAACTCCGGAAGATGAAGAGGCAACCGGTTCAGCTAAGCTTGGTCTTGGTATTGTCACTTCAATCGCCAAGTCAAGAGATGCCGGTGACGATGTCACCGCCCAGGCTCAGGCTGATGTAGTAATGGCTGCTGTTCTTTTTGACGCTGAAGGTCGCGTTGCCAGTATTATGATTGACAACGCCCAGAATCGTGTCGCTTTTGATGAAGAAATGCAGGTTGCTACCGATGTAAGCGTTCCCGGAACCACCAAGGTTGAACTCGGTGACGATTACGGGATGAAGCGCGTTTCTGAGATTGAAATGGAATGGTATGAGCAGATGGCCGAATTCGAAGCATGGATGATCGGCAAAACCGTTGATGAGATCAAAGCTCTTGAAGTTAAGGTTGTTGACGATGCTCATCAGAATGTACCCGATGTTCCTGAATTGACTTCTGTAGTAACCATTACAGTTGAAGATTACATTGCTGCAGTTGAATACGCTTACAATCATGGCGTTGATGTGGAAAATGCAGCAACCGTTGGTCTGGGAACCGATATTTCATTGGCCAAGTCAAGAGGTCTTGATGGAGAAACAATGCCGATGGCCCAGTTTGACAACACTATGGCTGCTGTTGCCTTTGACGCTGACGGAGTTATTGTCGGTGTTCTGATTGACAACGCCCAGATTCGGGTTGAATATGATGAAGAAGGCGTAGTTACCACGAATAAGGCTGAAGCTCCGAAGACCAAGGTTCAGCTTGGTGACGACTACGGTATGAAGCGCGTGTCGGAAATCGAAATGGAATGGTTTGAGCAGATTGAAGCACTGCAGGAGTGGATGGTTGGCCAGACTGTAGCAGAAGTTCAAACTCTGCCGGTTAAAGTGGTTGATGATGCTCACCAGAATGTACCTGATATTCCCGAACTGACCTCAACAGTAACCATTACCGTTGAGAGTTACCTGGCTGCTGTTGCTGAAGCGTTTGACAACGCCCGCTAAACCAGCTGCCCACTAACACGATACCAGTAGCACTCCCCGGTTTGCCCGGGGAGTGTTTCTTACTGAGACGAACTTTACATGGAAGTGTTTACCGATGAAGTATATACTGGACAAATTTATTATATTGTGTGGACTGACTCTAACGCTTTTCCTGGTTTTGAGCGGATGTTCAGGGGCTACGGATCTGGAAAAGAACAGGTATACAGGTTCTTTTTTTGATACATTCGATACAGTCGTCCAGGTTGTAGCGTATACAGACAGTGAAGAAGAATTTGATCAATATTTGACAACGGTTCATGATCGTTTTTTAGAGCTGCATAAGCTTTATAATATTTATCTCGATTATGAGGGAGTTAACAATGTTAAAACGATCAACGATAACGCCGGCATTGCCCCGGTGCAGGTTGACCGGCAAATAATCGATCTGATTCTTTATGCCAAAGACCTTTATCAAAGAACCGGGGAAACCACTAACATTGCCTTCGGTCCGGTTTTAGAGATCTGGCGCGATTATCGCGATGATGCGTTAGTTGATCCGGCCGGTGCAGCAATCCCTTCGATAGAAGAGCTGAGAGAAGCACTTCAGTATACTGATATCGACCAGGTGATCGTTGATGAAGAAAACAGAACAGTATTTTTGCCCGATTCCAGGATGAGTCTTGATGTTGGGGCAGTAGCGAAAGGATTTGCCACCGAGCTTGTTGCCCGGGAGCTTGTCGAAGCCGGCCTGACCTCTGCAGTTCTCAGCCCCGGTGGAAATATCAAAACAATTGGTGTGCCCCTCGATGGAATCAGGGAAAAGTGGGGAATTGGCATTCAAAATCCCGAAGCTTCAATAGTGGCTGATGAAGAGC
>CAZCHW010000259.1:0-3555 GCA_964498375.1 uncultured Syntrophomonadaceae bacterium
CGCCACCAAAAGCTCCCACCATAAAGAGGGAAGCGAAAATCAATAAAACAATCAATGAAGACGCTGTTCGTTTGATCAGGGAAATTTACAGTATTAATCTGGAAAAAACCCAGCGGCCCAAGTTGCTTGAAGAACTGCCTCAGGTTGATCTAGTCATTAAAATGGGCTGTGAAGTAGTTTGCCCCTATCTGCCCGCCCGGTATATTGAAGACTGGGGCATAGAAGACCCAACCGGCAAAGGTGACCTGAAGTTTAGAGAAGTTATTGCAACAATTGAAGTAAAAATAAAAGAGTTGAGCGAAAAAGTTAAAGCAATGGACTTAAGACCCCAAAGCCAGGTGGCAGGAGAGCATAACCAGCCGGGGAACCAAAAAAGCTGATTAGCGGTCTTTGGTACTGAAAGAGTTTATAGGGGGGTTTGACAATGACTGGCATAAAAAAAACTGCAGTGGCTATGTTGTTGCTTGTTTTATTGGGGGCTGTTTTATTCAGCGGCGGGTGTAGTCTCTTCGATACGGAAAGTCTGGCGGCTCCTGTTGAAGAACTGGATCAGCGGCTGGTGGAAGCGACCAACAGTTTTGGTTTTAGTCTATACGGGGAACTGGCCCAGGCTGAGCCGGATAAAAACATGCTTATTTCTCCGGCCAGTATAATCACCGCCCTGGCCATGACATACAACGGGGCTGACGGCGATACCCGGGCTGCAATGGAAAAAGCTCTTTTGCTGGAGGGAATGAGCAGGGAAGAGGTAAACAACGCCTTTGCCGACTTGCTCACCATTTTGCAGAATCCCGATCCTGAAGTTGAACTGGCCGTGGCTAATTCCCTGTGGGGCCGTGAAGGCCTGGAATTTAACGAAGATTTTTTGCAGCGTACAGCAGAATTTTTTCAGGCTGAAATTACATCACTCAATTTTGACGACCCCGGCAGCGCCGACATTATCAACAGCTGGGTGAAAGAGCAAACCAGGGACAAAATTGAAGGGATTGTTGAACCACCAATTAACCCGGAAACAATTCTCTTTTTAATTAACGCTATCTACTTCAATGGAGACTGGTCGGTGCCCTTTGAGGTTGAAAACACGGTGGAGCTACCATTCAATTTGCCTGACGGCTCAGTAAAAGAAACTCCGGTTATGTTTCGGAATAGCGATTTTCGCTATCTGGAAACTGACCACTTCCAGGCTGTCAGCCTGCCATACGGCAAAAACGAGCGGGTAAACATGTATATCTTTCTCCCCGCTGCCGGAAGCAACCTTGATCAGTTCCGGGCTGGGTTGAACAGCACAAACTGGCAAAACTGGCTGAACCGTTTTTCAATGATGGAGGGAGAACTGGGGCTGCCCCGTTTTACCTTTGAATATGAAACATCGTTGAATAGTGCATTAAAAACCCTGGGGATGGAAATTGCCTTTGACGGTGAACAGGCTGATTTCAGTGGGATGCACCCTGTTCCGCCCAACCTCTACATCAGTGAAGTGAAACATAAAACTTTTATCGATGTAAACGAAGAAGGAACAGAAGCAGCGGCAGTTACATCAGTTGAAGTTGGCGTCACCGCCATGCCCGAAACTTTTACTATGGTTGTTGACCGCCCGTTTTTCTTTGTTATTGCCGATGACATGACCGGAACAATTCTCTTCATGGGTTCTGTGCTGCAACCTTAAATTCAGGCAGAAGTGGGCATTAATAAATAAACCCCCGGTTTTCCGGGGGTTTATTTCTGGTTAGTTGGTTAAAGCTTGAACCCTGTATCGGTTTTCACGTGAGCCCTGATGTAATCATAAATGTTGTTGATCACAATTTTCAGCGCTGTAAAAGTAGGGACAGCAAGAATAATGCCAAAGAGACCGCCGAGCCGTCCGGCAACCAGCACCACCAGGATAATCGCCAGTGGGTTCAATGATAATTTGCGGCCCATAATCTGCGGAGATATCACCAGGCTTTCCAGCTGCTGGACCACCAGAATGACAATAATCACCTTTAACATCATCAGGGGTGAATCGAGCAGGCCGACAATGACCGCGGGAATAGCTCCGAGAAAAGGGCCGATCCAGGGCACGATATTGGTGAACATGATAAAGATCGCCAGGATTAGGGCAAATTCAAGACCAATTATTAAAAAACCGAAATAAGCCATAAGGCCCACCAGAAAACAGACTACCGCAAGACCCTGAAAATAAGCACCGAGCATTTTATTCATCTCTGCCAGGGTTTTCTTGATATCACCGGTATAATCACCTAAAACGTAGCGGTCTACCAGGTTGGGAATAACATTTAGATCTTTCTGCTTAAGCATGTAGAAAAGCAAAAAGGGCACGATAATCACCGTTAAAAAGAGCTCGGTAAGAAAATCAACCAGCCCGGCTACACTGCTGACAACACTTGAGACCGCGGTGGAGGCCAATTCAGCCAGGCGGTCAGTCAGGTTTTCTAAATCGATTGAGTCAAAGTCGATAATCATATTAAAAACAGGGTAACTGCGCAGGTCGGCGATAATTCTCTCGGCTGATTCAATTTTTTCGGGAACACTGACAATTAACTTGTTGAACTCAGCCACCATTATTGGCCCGGTAGCCAAGCCAAGCAGAACCAGCAGCCCGATGATAATCAGAAAGACAAATACAATTGCCAGGGGACGGGGAAATTTAAGTTTTACCAGACCGTCAGAAAGGGGATAGGTTAAGTAAAAGAGGACGCCGGCTATAAAGAAAGAGACAAAAAGTGTCTCAAAAATGACCACCAGGGGGTAAAAGATAAAACTGATCTGGCTGCCCACGTAGATAATCAGAAAAAAAAGAAGGGTGCCGACACCAGCTTTAAATAGCTTGGAATCCCACATTATGACGCAGTTATCCTTTCCTGCCCTTTAAAGTACGGGCGCAGCACTTCGGGAATGACAACACTGCCGTCTTCCTGCTGATAGTTTTCCAGGATCGCTGCGACAGTGCGGCCAACCGCAACTCCCGAACCGTTCAATGTATGAACGTACTGGGCTTTTTTACCCGGCTCAGGGCGATAGCGAATCCCCGCCCGGCGGGCCTGAAAATCGGTAAAGTTACTGCACGAGGAAATTTCGCGATAGGTGTTATAAGCCGGCAGCCAAACCTCAAGATCATACTTCTTGGCTGGCGCAAACCCGAGGTCGCCGGTGCACATCAGCATAACCCTGTACGGAAGGTTAAGCAGTTGTAAAATCTTTTCGGCATCTTTGGTCAGCTTCTCCAGCTCATCAAAGGAATCTTCAGGTTTAACAAATTTGACCAGTTCAACCTTGTTGAACTGGTGCTGGCGAATTAAACCGCGGGTGTCGCGGCCGTGCGCCCCCGCTTCAGCCCGGAAACAGGCACTGTATGCGGCATAATAAAGAGGCAGCTGTTCTGCTTCTAGTATTTCATCGCGGTGCAGGTTGGTCACCGGCACTTCGGCGGTCGGAATCAGGTAATAGTCGGTCCCTTCAATTCGGAAGGCATCTTCGGCAAATTTGGGCAGCTGGCCGGTGCCGGTCATGCTGGCTGCATTAACCATGAAAGGCGGGAATACCTCGCGATAACCG
>CAZCHW010000260.1:0-3549 GCA_964498375.1 uncultured Syntrophomonadaceae bacterium
GCTTAAACTTTTCTTTAAGGTAAATTAATATCGGATAAAGGATATAAACAATTAAAACACTGGTTAGAAACAGGCCGACCAGCCAGGTAAGGCTATACATTAACCAGATCGATGCGACAATAAAAAATAACAACCCAATCAGGCGAGTTCCAAGAATCCAATTTTTCCCCATTTTAACCTCCAGTTAGCTGCGAAAGCGGAAAAACAGAACATCACCGTCATTCACCTGGTAGTCGCGGCCTTCAATTCTGCTGTGTCCTGTTTCCCTGGCCTGCTGAACATTACCTGCTGTCAGCAGTTTGGTGGCATTAAAGACTTCGGCGTTGATGAACCCCCTGGCAATATCGCTATGCACTTTTCCCGCTGCAGCGATAGCCCGGATTCCCGCCGGTATGACCCAGGCACGTGCCTCTTCACCTTTAATCGTATAAAATGTAATCAGGTTCAATAAATTATAGCATTTATTTAACAATAGCCCGGTCCTGCTTTCCTGCATCCCATATGCCTCAAAAAATTCGGCTTTATCTTCAGCAGGCAGATCTGCCAGTTCCGCTTCCAGGGCAGCGCAGAGCCCAAATGCAGGTTCCTCTTCGAACCGGGGCAGATTATCTGTATCCTGATTTTCACTTAAATTGTAAACGTAAACCATCGCTTTACGAGTTAAAAGATCAAGCGCATCCAGGGTTTGCCACTCTTCGTCATTCAGCGATAATGAGCGCAGCGGTTGGCCCCGATCAAGTTCCGCTTCAACCTTGGCTAAAAGTTGCAGCTCATTTTGCGCTGCGTCTCTTTCAGGGCCTTTCAGCTTTGGCTCAAGCTTTTCCCGCCGCCGCCTGATTACTTCCAGGTCTGCAAGCAACAGTTCGAGGTTAACCACAGTCTGCCTGTCCTGGGCCTGAGCAAAATCTGCATCAGCAAGATCATATAAAGCGACAATGTGGATCAATAAATCAGTACTGCGTAAATGCCCTAAAAATTTGTTCCCCAGGCCTTCACCGCGGCTGGCCCCCTCAACCAGGCCTGCAACATCTGTAATCTCTACAACAGCTGGGGTTATTTTAGTTGAACCGTTCAGCGCTGCCAGATCAATTAGCCTTTGATCAGGCAGCGGAACAATTGCTTTGTTGGGGTCTACCGTTGAAAAGGGATAGTTTTCTATTGTTACATTACGGGAGGTCAGAGCTTTGAACAAAGACGATTTCCCTGCATTTGGCAAACCGACCAGGCCAAAACTCCAGGACATAGAACTGTTCCTCCTCCCAGCAAATATAATTCTTGTTGACAGCAACCAGCGTTTTACCGGTCTGGTTACTGTGGTTCTTTCAGAATTGCCTTCACCCTGCGTTCAAAACGGCTGCGCGGGATAAGTACGCTGCGACCGCAATTTTCACATTTAATGCGGAAATCCATCCCAACACGAATAATACGCCAGCGATTTGCGCCACAGGGATGTCCTTTTTTCATTTCCACAAGCTGGCCTACCTCATACAACGCCATGACACCCGCTCCTGCTATTTAAATCGCATCTAAAACTGTCTTTACCTGCATGCTAACCTTTTCAATGTTCTGATTACCATCAATCTTGCTTAGCAGCTGTTTAGCTTCGTAGAAAGCAATTAACGGTTCTGTTTGCTCTTTGTAGACAGCCAGCCGCTCTTTTACTGTTTCGAGTGTATCATCGTCACGCTGGTAAAGATCCCCTCCACACTGATCGCAAACGTTGCGCACTTTCGGCGGTTTAAATTTAACATGGAAATTTGCGCCGCAATCCCGACAAACCCGTCTTCCAGTCAAGCGTTCGATTAACTCTTCCTCTTCCACTTCTATTGAAAGAACGCGATCGATTTTCTGACCGATTCCGGGTAGAGCCTGATCTAAAAACTCAGCCTGGGCTACAGTCCGGGGAAAGCCGTCTAAAAGTGCTCCAGTGGATTGATCCTGCTCAGCCAGCTTCTCCTTTACTATAGCCACTACTAGCTCATCAGGAACGAGCTGCCCCTGGTCCATGTATTGCTTGGCTTTTTTCCCGAGAGGGGTTTGCGCTTTAACTGCAGCCCTGAGAATATCTCCTGTTGAGACATAGGACATCTGGTATTCCTTTATTATTTTTTCTGCCTGAGTACCTTTTCCCGCCCCCGGTGGGCCAAGCAAAATAATTAACATAACCGTTCAACACCTTTCATGTTTTTCAACATCATCGCCAACAAATATATGTTCTTCGCCAACGCTTTGATTCCTTCAAATTCCTTAATTTCTATCAGGGCATCACTTGTATTTTTACAGTCCTGCTTGATTTGTTTTATATTACTTAAGGCTACCCTCGTCTTCTTGCGACAGTAAATATAAGCCTGAAGGAGAGTAACCGTGACAAGATTAAATAAAATAGGACTGCCTGTCAAAGGCAGCCCTATCAGGTTTTGAGAATATTACACTCAGGACATTAATGACTCACTAAATGGTCTTTTACCCTGGCTTTTTTCTTTCTGTTCCGAGTCTGCATGCTTAAAGCCCCAGTCTTTTTTTTGCTTTTCTGCCTCAGGCTTATCCTTATATTTCATATCCATACTTCCCGATATAACCGCGCCATCTTCGACGAGCAAACCATTTGATTTAAAGGTGCCAATGGCAGTTGCAGTACGTTTCAGTTCAAGCTTGCCCTCTGCAGTAAGGTCTCCTTCGTAATGACCGGCGATGGTAACATTTCGAGCTTTAAGCTCAACAGAAACTTTACCGCTCTCTCCAATAGTCACATCGCCTTTATTTATTATCGTGCCTTCAGCTTCTCCATCTATCCTAATCAAGCCTTTTCCATTTAATACACCTTTGAAAAAGGTTTCCTTACCAATTACCGTATTCACTTTATCAGGGGATGTTTCCAGGTTGTCTTTTTTAAACAAGATTAATGCCTCCTTAACCACGTACTATTGTTGATGTTTCATATAGTTGCTTGGATTTACCGGAGAGCCGCCATAGTGGACTTCATAATGCAGGTGTGTACCTGTTGTTCTGCCACTGGCTCCCATATATCCGACTGCTTGACCCCGCTCTACACTGTCGCCTGCTGTAACAGCAAAACCAGATAAATGGGCATAGTAAGTTTCGTAACCGTAACCATGGTCAATAATCACTAGATTGCCGTAACTGCCCCGGTAACCGGTAAAAATTACTTCGCCATCTGCCGAAGCCCAGATTTCTGAACCGTAGGCACCGATTATATCTACACCGGTGTGAAACTGGTACCCACTGCTATAAGGAGTCCTGCGCATTCCAAATCCGGAAATTTGGCGACCCCGACAGGGCCAAATAGAAGGTTTTGCGTCTTCCTGAACAACAAACTCACCTACAGTATCAAGGGTGTCAGACCTTTCGGGGACTACACTTTGCAACAGGGAGATATTGCCGATTGCCCGATCAAGGACTCCCTCGGAAGAAGAACGGCTGCCATAGGACCGATCCAGCACAAAAGCGCTGGAGACATTATCGCCTTCCAGGGGGGTACCATTGAAAGACTGCAGTTGAGTTCCGTTTTCAAGCAGCTCTTCTTCAAGA
>CAZCHW010000261.1:0-3546 GCA_964498375.1 uncultured Syntrophomonadaceae bacterium
CTAACCAGCAAGAGGAAGTGATCCAGATGTCCTTCGAAAATTTTTACCAGGTTATCGCGGCGGTTAAGGAATTGCCGCCTCGTCGTCTTTGTGTCGCCGCTGCCAACGAAGAGGCTGTTTTAGAGGCTGTGCGGGATAGCCGCCGGGAGGGCCTCGTTGATATTACCCTGGTTGGTCCGGAAGAGAAGATATGGCGGATGGCCATGTCGGTCAGCCTGAACCTGCAGGGGATTGAAATTATTGATGTTGCCGATCCGGTTGAAGCGGCACAGCGTGCTGTCCGCGAAATAGCCTCCGGGCGGGCCGACATTTTGATGAAGGGAATGGTAAACAGCACAGATTTTTTAAGGGCTGTGCTCAACCCGGAGGGTGGAATGCGGCGCGATCGTATTCTCAGTCACCTCGCTATATACGAGGTGCCCGGTTATTACCGCTTGATCTACATGACTGATGGCGGGCTTAATGTTAGCCCTGATCTGGCCCAGAAAAAGGCCCTGATTCAAAATGCAGTCGAATTCTTACATTCTGTTGGCCTCACTGAACCCAAAGTAGCGGTGCTGTCAGCCAATGAAAAGGTCGATCCGAAAATACAATCCACTGTTGATGCCAGCGCTCTTAAAGAAATGGCTGCAGAAGCTTTTCCGGGCACCCTGCTTGACGGACCGACTCCGCTTGATATAGCTGTTAGCTTTGAGGCGGCCCTGCATAAGGGGATTGAAAGTCCAATTGCCGGAAAAGCCGACCTGCTAGTTGCTCCCAATATAGAGGCCGGAAACTTGCTGGGCAAAGCAATAATCTATTTTGCCGGTGGGCGGATGGCCGGGCTGGTCCTCGGGGCTTCGCGACCAGTAATACTGACTTCACGCAATGAGCCTCCCATGGGGAAAATGGCATCTATTGCCCTGGCAGCCTATTCTGTCGCCCGCAGCAGAAAGGATTGATCTAAATCGCTAGTTTGACAGCGTTTAGCCGCCCAATTACACCGGGCTATTATACCAACAGGTTGATCATTATAATTTTTTTTGGTTCCCTGGTTCTTAATTTGGCGATCACTCTTTGCGGGGGCAGCACCTTTGTCCCCGCCATCGTCAATGCAGCTTCAGCGGCAGCAGCGCTTTTTCTTTCCTGGGCCCTCGGTCGTGAGCTGGATCCGGCGAACGACTGGTCAGCCTTTACCGCTATCCCACTGATATTTCTGTTTTCTTTCCTGGTCGAGCGACCTACTTTGCTGGTTCTTTTTTTCCTTATACTTTGCTGCCGCCTGGTTAACCGCAGCTGCGGGGTTACCCCACTTCCCGGTGATTACCTCCTCCTGCTGGCCTTAGGGTTGATTTTGCACTTAACCGGCATACATACTGCCCTGCCCTGGTTGATCATAATCTTAATTATTGATTACCTGATGAAACCAGGATCCAAAGTCCAGCTGGTTGCAATACTGAGTACTGCTGTGATCCTTATCCTCCTGATCACGCTTTTGCAACCGGCAGCGCTAATTTCATTCAGCCCGGACCGGCTAAATTATCTGCACTTTGCGGCGGTAATCGCCATTTTAACCGCCTCCTGCCTGATCGCCAGGTTGACTGCCGGAGACCTGGCGGTAGATGACCACAGCAGCGCTCCAATGGACCAAAAACGAATAAATGCCGCCCGTTACGCTGTGGCGGCATTTATATGCGCAGAACTTTTGCTGAAAGGAAACCAGGGTCTGGCAGAGCTTTACCCGATCCTGCTGGTGTTTGCCGGACTGGCCCTTTACCAGCTGATCCGCTGCTTTTATTCCTCCAGATAAAGGCGTTCAAAACCGGCTGCCGGCTCATAAAATTCCAGTGTTTCCACATCCAGATCTGATACAGCCAGCCAGAAATATTCTCCCGCCGGGTCAGCGGTAAAGGTGTAGGTATAACGCGATAATTCCAGGGCATCGCTGATCATCGTCAGGGTTGCTGTAGTCGGTGGGTTGCCCGGATTTTCCATGTATACCAGCAAGTCGAATAACCCCGTAGTGAAATCAAAAGCCCCATCAACTGTTTCAAAATAACCAAAACGGAAGCTTTCCAGGCCGACAGAACCGTCAATGATATCGTATCCATACCAAAAATCATAGGGAATAAATATATGACCGTATTCCTGGGCATTAACCAGCAGGTCAAGGTCTGCCGGGCTGTCCCATTCAAGCAAGGCGACCAGCGGGGCATCAAAGTAAAGATCAAGCAGCTTGACTTCGCCCCGGTCGGCATCTACGAGCAGACAAAACCATTGATCATAGGGCGGAGAATAGAGCAGTTCTTCAACCATAAATAGTTCATTGCTGCCGTCCGGATAATAGACACTCACTGAAGCCTCAGCCTGCCCTGCTCCTGTATCCGGTTCCGGGCCGTAGTAATAAACCGCAACCAGGTAACGGCCGCTCGAGTAATCTGCCGGATCTTCTCCTCCAGCCGATACGTAACTGGTAAAGGCAAACCATTCTTCCCCTCCCCCGCCGTAATTGATATCCGGGCTGTCGCCCAGCACTGAAGCGGCGCCGATAAACTCAAAATCAGTTGTCCAGATTTCCAAATCCAGGTCGGCATCACCCTGCCAGGATAAAACAACTGCCAGTTCGCCGGTACGATGTTCATATAAACTGCCGCTGTTTTGTGCCCCACCGCTGAATACGGCGGCTACTGTTTGTGGTTCTTCAAGGTTGTCCAGCAAATTGTGAACCAGGTCTATCGGAACGGCAAAGTTAAGATTTTGCCCGGTCAGGTAGGTAAGTGTGTTTACCCCGATTACCTGTCCCTGCATATTAAGCAGCGGCCCACCGCTGCTGCCCTTCGAAATTGGTGCAGTTGTCTGAACGTGATCATAATTAAAGCCGTCAAGGCGGCGGTAAAGTGTGCTGATAATCCCGTCCGAAACCGTTCTTTTCAAGCCCTCCGGGTTACCCATGGCAATAACTGCTTCACCAAGCCGGGCATCATCAATAGATTCTGCCAGATTTAGCGGGGTTAGTCCGGCAGCGTCTATTTTTAATACCGCGAGATCCCATTCTTCATTGGCAGCCAAAATCGTCACATCATTGTAGATCTGCCCGTTTACTTCAACGGTTGCTGTTACCGCCCCATCGAGGACATGGTAGTTTGTGACAATTATTCCGTCGCTGCCGACCACAAAACCTGAGCCAATCCAGTAATAACCTGCCGCGCCGGCTTCCTCAGCCTCGATGTAGGCAATGCTCGGCCCGGCAATTTCAGCCAGGTCGGCGATACTGTATTCTGTCGGAGCTGCCGGAGCTGCCGGGGATTCATCAATTTCAGGACTGCTCCCGCACCCGGTGGCTGTGCCGGCCAGTACAATTATGATTGCAAGAAAGATCATTAGTCTCTTCATTATTGACACTCCTCTGCCTGAGGCATTTTACATTGCTTAACACATTTTACCATGTACTGCCAGCCAGATACAAGGCGGTTTTTCCGAAGTTTTTTCTACCCGGTGTTCATCCCCGGCCGGAATTAAAAGCCAGTCGCCTGATTGCATGTTTAACCTGCGCCCATCTTTGAAAGC
>CAZCHW010000262.1:0-3542 GCA_964498375.1 uncultured Syntrophomonadaceae bacterium
CCGACGAGGTTCACAATGCCAGTTTCAGTGATGCAGCATAATTATCAAAGAACAATTGGTAATTATAAATACAATTTATATAACACATTCTTCATTAGTGAAGGAATTTTGCGCTTGCCGAGGAATTATAGTAGAGGTTATAGACAGATTTGTTAGATTTAGTGTTCAAATCTGATGTGTTGTAGGCAGATTCAAAAATGAGTTCAAGATAGATGCCTTAAATCTGACTTTGCATGTTATTATGCTAATGGAATTTACAAAGGGGGTTATACTAATGACTGAGGCAACACTGCAGGCGCTTCAAGGGTTACGTGATTTAACTACTTTTAAGTGGTACGGGATCACCTTGCTGTTGATTGTATTCTACATATACAGCAAAGAGATTAAGTTGGCGCGAAAAACAGGCAATTGGGATGCCTTATTTTGCGCTCTGGCTGTATTTGGTATGGACTTTTTCAATGAAACCTGGAACGGTTGGGTAATGCATTTGACCGGCTATTCTGCCTTCTGGACCGTTCCGGGTGAGACAGCCTTGCGGACTATGGTGGGTTGGAACCTGGAAATCATGTTCATGTTTTCTCTGGCTGGTTTTGTTTTCTACTACAATTTATCGGAAAGCACCAAGGGTAAAATCCTGGGGCTGCCTGAAATGTGGGTAACAGCTGTCGCCCTGGCTGCTTTTGCTGTTTTTGTAGAATGCCTTCTGAACATTGGAGGGCATTTAGTTTGGGTTTATCCCTTTTGGGAGCTTTCTTTTAAAGGGGTGTGGCTGATTTTTTTGATCGGTTATTTCCACTTCTTTGCCTCGGCAATCTGGGTGATTACCAGAAAAACGATGAAAGCTAAAATAACTATCCTGGCAGGAATTTATCTGGTCCCAATCATCATGAATCTCCTGGCTTTTGGAATCTTAGGGTGGAATTACTAGCCGCAATACAATAATCTTTATAATTATTAGCCATAGGTGCTAATTAAAAACACAGGGCTGGCGAAAACCTCACCAACCCTGTGTTTTTTCTGGTCGGGGCGACTGGATTCGAACCAGCGACCCCTTGGTCCCAAACCAAGTGCCCTACCAAGCTGGGCCACGCCCCGACATAATTAAAAGCTGTACAGCAGAGATATTGTAGCACAGGCCTGGCAAAATGGCAAGAATACCGGGACATTATCATGTATAATAAAATGACATTACCGTAAAAGGACAGGGAGATTAAGCACTATGAAACGTTTTTTAAGACGTTATCTGGTTGGCGGGCGGGTACTGAAAACAGCACTCGCTGTTACGCTGGCTATTTTTATTACACAACAGCTGGGGCTCGAGCGAGTTACCATCGCTGCAATTGTCGCTTTGCTGACTGTGCAGAGAAGTTTTTATAACTCGCTGATTCAGAGCACAGCCAAATTGGGCAGCGTAGTTATTGGCGGCTTGCTGGGCACTGCTTTCAGCTATTTTTTCGGAGTTTCTCCATTAGGGTACGGGCTTGTTACAATCCTGGCTATTTATATCTGCTTACGTCTTAACTGGCAGGATAACATCGCCCTTACCTCTGTTACAGCAATAACTGTAATTTTTAGCGAAACTGACTTGCCCATAATATTTTCTTTAACCCACACTTTTACCGCCTTACTGGGCGCTTTAAGCGCACTGGGCGTAAATTTTCTCTTTACACCAAATCACCGCAAAGAGGTAATCAACAAACTGGACTATGTCGAACGCGGCCTGCGGGAAACTATTTCCTTTATAATGGCTGAAATAACTGAGCCAGGTCAGGATGATCAGAATTTTAAGGAACAAATTAACGACCTTAAAGAAACCATCCGTGACGGTATGGAAGTTGCCAAGCTGCTGCGGGAAGAACAGCGTTTTATAATTCCCCGGGAAACCGATTCCGATCGGTACCGCCAGGCTTTTTATGTTTGCAAGTCGCAGCTGAGCAGGCTTGAAGAAATGCATAACCTGGCCAGGAGGATGCCGATTAGAGTACCACATGCCCGTCCATTGGTCCGGTTGTTTGCCATAGTGCAAACTTTACAGGACAGAAGGTTTCACGGGCAACAGGGTTTATATGAAACTATGGACAAGTTAATGGATAAGCTGGAAGAAAGTTTCGCCAGGATGGATCTTCCCCAATCGCGTGATGAATTTATAAGCCGGGCATCGCTGTTTCACCTGTTTCAGGAAATAAAGCGATATTACCGGCGAATGCAGAATATACCGGAAGGCTTGTTAATCCACCCGCTGCGCCGGTAATCTTTATAGCTATAATTCCTGCAACAACTTTACCAGCAATTTTTGCGCTGCCTGGAGAGCCCGCCCGCGATGACTGATCCGGTTTTTTTCTTCCGCCGGCATTTCGGCAAAGGTCTTTCCAGCCGGTTGATAAAAAAACAGTGGGTCATAGCCAAACCCGCCATCTCCGCGTTCTTCTAAAGTGATCAACCCGGGGCAGATCCCTTCAATCAGGTATGTTTGATCTCCGGGGACAGTAATTGCAATCACACAGACAAACCGCGCTTTTCGCTTTTCTACAGGAACTCCTTTCAGCTCTTGTAACAGCAGGCGATTATTTGCTGCATAATCACCTTCTCCCCCGGCATAGCGAGCTGACCTGACCCCGGGGCGTCCTCCCAGCGCTTCCACTTCTAGGCCGGAATCGTCAGCCAGGGCAATTTCGCTGGTAAAAGCAGCTACCGCCTCTGCTTTTTTCGCTGCATTTCCGGCAAAATCCAGCTGGTCCTCTTCGGGCATTACCAAACCGGGGTAATCATTCACCGTGTTAAGGTCTATCAACAGAGACCTTAAGAGCTCTTTCATTTCTTTAACCTTGTTCATGTTACCGGTTGCCAATACCAGTTTTTTCAACTTGCTAAACCTCCGTGACATTTTCAATAAGGGCGGTTATATCTTTGCCAAGAACCTGTTTTTGCATAGCTGCAATTTCCAGGATACCAGCTGCAGCAAGATCAAGCATCTGGTTAAGCTGATCCCTGCTAAAGGGCTTTTCTTCAGCCGACCCCTGCACTTCAACAAGTAAACCACCGGCACTCATAACAACATTCATATCAACTTCTGCAGCTGCATCTTCCTCGTAAGCCAGGTCAAGAACCGGGACTCCGCCAAGTAAGCCTACACTTACAGCTGCAAGGTAATCTGTCAGCGGAAACTTATCAATTAATTGTTCGCACTTCAGGTAATAGAGCGCTTCAGCCAGGGCAACATAGGCTCCGCTGATTGAGGCTGTCCGTGTTCCTCCATCGGCTTGAATTACATCACAATCGAGCCAGATAGTTCGTTCACCCAGGGCTGATAGATCAACTACCGCGCGCAGCGAACGGCCTATCAGGCGTTGGATCTCCAGGCTGCGCGAACTGGCGCTGTTGCGTTCACGAGCCGAACGGGTCGTTGTAGAACGCGGCAGCATAGTATACTCAGCAGTAACCCACCCCTGGTCAAGGCCCTTTAGAAAGGGGGGCACTTTATCCTCTACAGAAGCGGTACATATTACTTTTGTATCGCCAAGTTCAATCAAGGCAGACCCCTC
>CAZCHW010000263.1:0-3519 GCA_964498375.1 uncultured Syntrophomonadaceae bacterium
CGGTTGGTTGCTCCGGATAGATATGCCAAAGTCACCACGTACAGCATTAGTCAACCATTGCCAGTACTGAGTGTGCAGTGGTTCATTTAAACCAAGTCTTTCCACAAGGGCTTCCCTGGCTGCTTCGGTTACCCGATCGCCAAGCATAATATCAATTGGATCACCAGGGATCATGTGAATCAGCAGGAAAACAATTATACTGACACCGAGCAAGGTCGGCAAAGTTAAAACCAGTCTTTTGATGAAGTATTTGTATAAGGCCATGGGCGTCCACCTTTACAGAATAGTGTGCCTGGTCTCGGGGAAAACTTTCTTACAATATAACATAATGATAAAATTATTTCAACAATTAAATTTTGAAATATATATTTCACCAATATGCATAGACTATTTATAATCAAAGTTTTTGCAACTTTTAGTTTACAATAAGCTCTCATTTGGTTTAGATTAAGAGTAGGGAAAGTTTTGTCAAAACATATTCCGGAAACAGGGTGATTCAGCAATGGCACATTCTTTTATCGCGCTGAACAGGGCAGAAGCACTTGCTAAGGCTCCGCTGCACGAATATGACCTGGTAATTATTGGCGGAGGCATCACCGGTGCCGGCATTGCAAGAGAATGCGCCTTAAGGGGACTGTCTTGTTGCCTGCTCGAAAAAAATGATTTCGCTTTCGGAACCTCTTCCCGGTCATCGAAACTTTTTCACGGCGGGTTACGTTACCTCGCCTCCGGTGAGGTTGGCCTGGTCCGCGAATCGACAAGCGAGCGCAACTGGCTGCGCTGCCACTTTCCAAACCTGGTCCGTCCTCTGGCATTCGTTTACCCCTCGTACACAAAAAGTAAGTCGACCCCGGTTAAGATTCGCCTGGCAGTTCTACTTTATACCTTGATCTCAGATTGCTTCAGTAAATACAAGAATTATCGCCGGGGAAAAATTTTTAAGGCATCACTAGTTGAGGAAATCGAGCCGGCTGTTACACTTGAGGATCCAGATCTGGGCAAAATGACTATCGCCGGCTTTTATTATGACACCAATTGCGATGACGCCCGGGTGACCCTCGAAATCATCAAGGAAAGTGTTACTTTCGGCCATCCTGCATCCTGCGCCGCTAATTACGCGGCAGTTGTAGATTTTATCAGAAACAGCAACGGACTGGTGCGGGGCGTAACAGTTAAAGATTTGTCTGGTGGAAAAACCTTTAATGTCAGAGCGAAAGCTGTAGTTTCTGCTGCCGGTATCTGGACCGACCAGTTACTTGCTTCAACTCAGGGGTATAAGGAACGTATTTATCCAACCAAGGGAGTCCACATTATTGTTCCAGCGCACAGACTGGGCAACCGGAATGCCTTCAGCCTGGTTTCAATTGATGACAACCGCTTTTTTTTCGTTCTCAGGCGCGGCAGTGTATCGGTAATCGGCACAACTGACACCGCCTATTATCCCGAATCGACCGATCTTGATCACCCCTGGTGCACCAGGGAAGATTGCGATTATCTCCTTCGCACGGTAAACCGCATCTTTCCCCACGCTCACTTAACTGATCGGGACATCATCAGTGCCTATGCAGGCATCAGACCTTTGATCAGGGCTGAAGGAGCCAAACATGAATCTGATGTTTCCCGCAGGCATGAAATATTTACCACCGCCGACGGTATCACCGCCATAGCCGGGGGCAAGTCGACCACTCATCGCAAGATGGCCGAAGATTTGATTTACTTTATGGCGAAAAAGGGACTGATCAAAAAATTTGACCACCCCGAATATTACCGCAAAGGTTTTTCCAGGCAACCTTTTAAAGTTGGCCTTGACCGCCCGGAATTTGACCGCCTGCTGAAAGAAAAACAGATGGACCATCTAGTAGAGCCGGAACAGGCAACACATTTTTACAACCAGTACGGTCGTGGCGCGCTGGCAATAATTGAAGCGATTGCCAGTGATCCGGCACAGGGAAAAGCTTTACTGCGTGGTTACCCTCACTGTCAGGCAGAGTTCTTGTATATTCTCGAACATGAGGCAGTAGAAAAGTTATCTGATCTGCTTTGCCGCCGGACTGAAGCTCAGTGGATGATCAAACATACCCTGCAAGCTGAACTTGCCGAAAAAGCAGCCACCATAATGGCCCGATGTGCAGGATGGAACGACAGTCGCAAGAAAGCTGAGATTGCCGAATATCTAAATTATGTCTACAGAAATGTACAGTTTCTGGATATCTGAGACTATCAATCAGCTATAGAGATTATCAATTTCGTCCGCGTAGTTGTCCAGCACAACCCGCCTTTTAAGTTTCATCGTTTGAGTGAGCATCTTGTTTTCAACTGTAAAATCTTCCCTGAGGAAAAGATATTTTTCCGGAATTTCATAACCACCGAAAGCTTTACGCAAATGATTACGGATTTCTCCGGTCAGCATTTCTCGGAATTGTTCGTTACCAAGCAAACTATCGGGATCAGCCGACGTTCCGGTTTTGGCAGCCCAACGGGCAGCAACCTCAAAATCAGGCAATACCAGGCATACGTTATAAGGTTTTCCATCGCCGTATACCATAGCATTGGCCACCAGAGGAAGCAACTTAATTTCTTCTTCTATTACCGCCGGGAAAACATACTTTCCATTCGACAGCTTGTACTGCTCTTTAATTCTGCCAGTTATCCACAGGAATCCATCATCATCAAAACGGCCCAGGTCACCGGTCCGCAGGCCTCCGTCTTCCATAAGCACTGCCGCCGTTTCTTCCGGTTTATTATGATACCCCTTCATGACATTAGGCCCATAGACAATTATCTCCCCGTCAGGAGCTCCTTCATCCCGGGCTGTGTAATCGATCACAACCCTCTGGCCCTCCATTACCTTTCCGACACTGCCGATTCTCCAGGCATCCGGACTATTCATAGTTACGGCAGGTGAGGTTTCGGTCAGGCCATAACAGTCGTAAATGGGAATACCGATATCCTCAAAGAATTCAGCGATCTCTTTATTCATCGCGGCGCTGGCTGTTAGCCCGCCCTGCAGCCGGCCACCAAAGGCCTCCCGGATTTTTGAAAATACCAGCCGGTCAAGCAGCTTCAATTTGAGATTAAGCCCTGCAGAGGTTTCTTCCCGGGCAGCAAGTTCTCGCCTTGCTTTCGCAGCTGAGCAGGCAGCATCAAAGATTTTCTTTTTCAAGCCGCCTGCATCACTCATCTTCAGCTGCAAACCATCGTAGATCTTGTTGAAGACCCGGGGAACAGAAATCATATATGTAGGCCGAACCAGTTTAAAATCTTCGGCAAGCGTGGAAACGTCACGCATAAAACCAAGTGATCCCCCAAACTGGATCCAGCAGTTTAATTCTGCACTGAGAGCATACGAATGGGCCCAGGGTAAAATAGAAATACCAACATGGTTTTCGTCCAGAACGGGGAATAGATGATAACCGCCGCGAGAACAATAGGTCAGGTTACCGTGTGTTAGCAGAACCCCTTTCGGTTCAGCAGTAGTTCCCGATGTATAAATTAATACAGCTATATCGTCATGATCGG
>CAZCHW010000264.1:0-3506 GCA_964498375.1 uncultured Syntrophomonadaceae bacterium
TCAAAGAACAATCAAAGATTGGCTTTAATTTAATAACTATATTGTACAAGGGAGGCGTTTTGATCTTGTCTTTAACCAGGCAGGTCAAACAAGAACTGGCTCGTTCCGAAGATAGATTGAATTGTTGCGGTTCCTGGGAATTGAAAGCTTTATTGCTGCGCCACGGTTATTTTACAATTCGCCGGGGCACTCGTCTGCTTAGCGCCAGCGTTGATGATATTGCTGTCGCCCGCAGACTTTTTTACCTGCTCCGTCAGGCGGGAGTCGTTGTTCCGGCAATAATCAAAGAACAGGACCGGCGATTTCGTAAAAATCGCTATGTTGTGCAGGTTCAGGGTAGCGAGCAGGTAGATGCTTTGTTGATCTACCTCAATCTTAAAGAAGCGGGCCCCTTTTTTAGCTTGCCTCGCCGGCATGTCTCATTGCCCCGCAGGCTCTGCTGCAAGAAAGCTTTTTTGCGCGGGGCTTTCCTGGCCGGAGGCAGTCTTTCCGTTTCCCGGAAATCAGGTTATCACCTGGAGGTGAGCTGTAGCGGTATCGAAGATGCCCAGGCTTACCAGAAGGTGTTGAAATCATTTAATCTTGCCCCTTTACTGCGTAAAAGAGACGATGCCGTTTTTTTATATTTTAAAAGCGCAGAATCTGTTGCCGATTTTCTGCGTATCGTTGGTGCCGGTGGTGCTTTATTAGAATTGGAAAGTCAGCGGGTGGTAAAAAGCATGCGCAACCAGGTAAACCGCCTGGTCAACTGCGAAACAGCCAACCTGGAAAAGACAGTAGCTTCTGCCCAGCAGCAACTTGAAACGATCGATGCCCTTGACCGCCTGGTCGGGCTCCATTCGCTATCCCCTGCCTTGCAGGAAGCAGCCCAGATCCGCAGGGAACATCCCGAGGCATCTCTTAAAGAACTGGGAGAACTACTTGATCCTCCGGTGACCAAGTCAGGTATGAATCACCGCTTTCGCCAGCTTGAAAAAATCCTCCATAAAAACAGACCAGGCATTTAGCAAAAACCGTGCCAATATTGAGAGTGTGGCAGGATAAAAGCTACCAATGTCGAACAAATTATTACAGGCCTGTTACAACCCTGTGACAATCAGGTGACAGGCAGGCATATCCAGCCCGGTCAGGCTACAGGTGCAGGCCGGGTACTATCGTGTTGCGGGAGAGATGAAAAGTGAAACTTGACTACAACCTTAAGCTGGAGCAAACTCAAAAACTGATCATCACGCCTGAACTTAAACTGGCAATCACTCTTCTGCAATATTCTTCTTTGGAACTGCAGGATTATATCCAGGAAGAATTATTAAATAATCCGATTTTAGAAATCCAGGAGCCGCGGGAACCGGAAAAGGAAGAGGAAGTTCCGGAACCTGTCGATGAAAAAAAAGAGACAAGTTCTGAAGAGGAATTTCCCTGGGAAGAATATTTTCGCGATATGGATCTCGAACCGACTGCTTACTCCGGGGTAACTGCCCCAGACCTTTCGGAACATCCTTCGGTGGAGAACTGTGCCGGCAGTTGTGTAACCATGCTGGAAGACCTGCTCGAACAGCTGCGGATGCTGTCCCTGAACAATCGCCAGTACAGCTGTGCGGCTTTTCTGGCTGGCAACTTAGATCATAACGGCTACCTGCAGGGTGATCTCAATGAACTGGCCAGGGCCCTGGGAGTCAGTAACCGGGAAATAAAAGACGCGCTTGAAATTTTACAAAGACTGGAGCCGGCAGGGATCGGTTGCCGAAACCTGCAGGAATGTTTGCTTCTTCAGCTGGCCAAGGAGGATAACCCGCCCCGGCTGGCCGAAGAAATTGTTCGCAATTATCTTCCCGCTGCGGCAGACGGACGCTATCACTATATTGCTACCCGCCTTGGCTGTGCTGAAATGCAGGTTGCAGAAGTGGTTGAATTCATTCGCACGCTTAACCCCAAGCCAGGTTCAGTGTATGGTGAGGGAGAAGAAACCAGGTATATTGTGCCTGATGTGATTGTGGAAAAAGTTGATGACCAGTATGTAGTGATGGGCAATGACAGCAGTATACCTCAACTGACAATAAGCCCCTTCTACCAGCAGATGTTGAAAAAAGACCTTAGCGATGAAAAACTTTCTTCTTTCATAAAAAATAAAATAGAAAAAGCCTACTGGCTGATCCGCAGCATCGAACAGCGACGGCTGACACTTTTCAGGGTATCGCAGCAAATAGTGGAAATTCAGAAACCGTTTCTCGACCAGGGAATAAAAAACCTTAAACCCCTGACCCTTAAAGAAGTTGCCCTGGCAGTTGGTGTGCACGAGTCAACAGTTAGCCGGGCTACAGCTAATAAATATATTCAAACTCCACGCGGGCTCTTTCCCCTTAAGTTCTTTTTCTCCAGTGGTATATCCGGCTCTGGCGGTAACGATTTTTCATCACACAGTATCAAAACTCACATCAAAGAAATGATCGAGGCTGAAGACCCGGCGAAACCGCTCAGCGATCAGGCTTTGGCTGAGCAGCTGCAAAAAAAAGGAATTTCGATTTCCCGCCGGACGGTGGCCAAGTACCGGGAAGAAATTTCTATTCCAGCTTCTTATAAACGCCGTAAAAATTAGAAAGGCAGGTGCCTGGAAATGATCAGGAAAAAAAGCCTTGAGGATTTGGAACTCAAAGGTAAAAAAATCCTTATGCGAGTCGATTTTAATGTACCTCTTGACGGAGAAGAGGTTCGTGACGATACCCGAATTCGCGCTGCCCTGCCCACTATAGAATTGATCATGAAAAAAGGCGGCAGGCTGGCCCTGGTTTCGCACCTGGGCCGTCCAAAGGGTACAGTTAAAGGGGAATTAAAAATGGATCCGGTAGCCCGGCGGCTTGAACAATTGCTCAATCGGCCGGTAACCAAACTTAACCAAGCCGTAGGAAAGGATGTAAATGAAGCTATAAACTCACTGGCTGAAGGCGATCTGGTATTTCTGGAAAATATTCGTTTTTACTCCGGTGAAGAAAGTAATGATCCCGGTTTTGCCCGCTTGTTGGCCGAGCCGTTCGATATTTTTGTTAATGATGCTTTTGGCACTGCCCACCGGGCGCATGCTTCAACAACAGGAGTGGCAGATTACCTGCCTGCTGTTGCCGGACTGTTGATGAAGAAGGAAGTTGAAGAGCTGAGCCGTTGCCTGGAGGAACCGGGCAGGCCCCTTACAGCATTGTTAGGCGGCGCTAAGGTCTCTGATAAAATTAATGTTATTCGCCGCTTCTTAAAATTAGCTGATTATCTGCTGGTTGGGGGCGGTATGGCTAATACTTTCCTGGTTGCAGCCGGGTTTGCTATGGGGGCCTCTTTCCATGAAAGGGAACAGGTTTCTGTGGCAGCTACGCTGCTTGAAGAGAGCAAAAAGAGCGACTGCCGCCTGGTTATGCCAACTGACCTGGTTGTTACAGAACAGCTAGGAAAAGGGGCGGCAAGCCTGGTCAAAAAACCTGACGAAATAAATGGTAATTGGAAGGCTGTTGATATAGGGCCTC
>CAZCHW010000265.1:0-3504 GCA_964498375.1 uncultured Syntrophomonadaceae bacterium
TGGACGGAACCGTGGAAAATTGTGTTAACAGTGTGGGGGTGGAACTAAACAACGCTTCGGCTGCGCTGCTCTCTTATGTAGCAGGTATCAACAGTTCAGTTGCCGGCAGGATTATAGAATACCGGGAAAAAGCAGGCTCATTTCATTCACGTGCGCAGCTGCTTGAAGTTGCCGGGCTTGGCCCGAAAGTATTTAAACAGTGCGCCGGTTTTCTGCGCTTGCCTGACAGCGAAAATTATCTCGAACGCAGCGCTGTTCACCCAGAGTCATATCAGCTGGCTGAACAGATCATGGCTGAATTGGTAATAGAACCTGAAAAGCTTGGCTCGCCTGAAGTGGTTCCGCAGCTAGGCCCTGCTGCTTTACACGACCTTTCACTGCGCCTTGAAGCCGGTGAACCGACAATCCGGGATATTCTTGATGAATTCCGCCGCCCCGGGCGCGATCCTCGTGAAGATCTGCCCCGGCCGGTTTTCCTGAAATCAATTACCGAGCTGGACGATCTCAGCCCCGGTATGGTTCTGATGGGCATCGTCCGCAATATTGTTGACTTCGGAGCTTTTGTAGATATAGGGGTTCACCAGGACGGGTTGGTGCACATCTCAGAAATATCCGACCGCTACATCAAACATCCCCTAGAGGTTTTACAAATCGAGTCAGTAGTGCAAGTAAAAATTCTTTCAATTGATCGCGAGCGTAACCGGATTGCCCTCTCGATCAAGCAGGCTGCCGGGCAGGACTCGGCAGCAGCGGAGACGAATAATTAGTTAACCAGATTATAGGAGAAAACTGTGGATACCATATTCTACAACGGTAAGATCCTGACCGGCGATCTCAACTCTCCTTCTGCTGAAGCAGTAGCTGTCCGCGCCGGTAAAATAGCCGCCCTGGGCAGCCTGGCATCGCTTCAAGCGGAGAAAAATGCTGCCACTGAACTGATTGATCTGCAGGGCCGCTTTTTACTGCCAGGGTTTAACGACAGCCACCTTCACCTGATCGGTTATGCCGCCAATAAACAAAAAGTAAACCTCAGCCAATGTGCGTCAATTAATGATCTGATCCGGGAAATCAAGAACTTCATCAGCGCTAACCAGGTCCCGGACGGCGGATGGGTTTTCGGCTGGGGCTGGAACCACAGCCTTTTTAAAGAAAAGAAGATACCAGACCGTCACGACCTTGATCGTGCTTCGACCAGCCACTGCCTGGCAATGATGCGAACCTGTTGTCACATCCTGTCGGTTAATTCCCAGGCTTTGCACAGGGCAGGTATTGCCGCTGATCCGCCGCAGGTGGAAGGTGGTACAGTTGATACCGACCGGCAGGGCATATCTACCGGAATTCTTAAAGAACAGGCGATGCAGCTGGTGCTGGATTTAATTCCTCCACCGGACAAAGAAATGCTTAAAAGCCTGATTAAAGATGCCGGACGTGATTTTCTTGCCGCCGGCCTTACTTCGGTTCAGACCGACGATCTCGCCGCTCTGGGCAGCGCCATGCTTCCACTTTTACTTGACGCTTACCGGGAGCTGGAACAGGAAGAGCAGCTACCCTTGCGGATCAACCTGCAGCCGCTGTTGATGACCATGAAAGAACTGCAAAATTTTATCGGTAACAGTTATCATCAGCTGACTGGCAGCGATTACTTCAGAATTGGCCCGCTTAAACTTCTTTCCGACGGGTCGCTGGGGGGAAAGACCGCTTACCTGAACCAGCCGTACAGCGGTGAAACTAAGAACCGTGGTATGCCTGTGCTCAGCACTGCCGAACTAAGAGAACTTGTGAACCTGGCTCATCGCTCTGGCATGCAGATAGCCGTACACGCGATTGGCGATGCTGCAATAGAAATGGTAATGGAAGCATACCGGGAAGCTAACCGCCTGTTTTTCCGGCCAGATCCCCGGTTCCGGATTGTTCATGCCTCTATCGTTAATCCCCGAGCCCTGGAATTGTTCTGCGAACTTAAGGCCCTGGCCGATGTGCAGCCTTCATTTACAGCTACCGACCATGCCTATATAGATCAAAATCTCGGGGCTGAAAGAGCCGCCTGGGCTTATCGCTGGAAAGATCTTTTGCAAAGTGGAATTAATCTTGGGGGAGGGTCTGACTGCCCCGTTGAAACATACCATCCCCTTGACGGAATTTGTGCTGCAGTAACCCGGCAGGACAGCACCGCTCTTCCACGGGGAGGCTGGTATCCAGACCAGCGTCTTAATGTGCACGAGGCGATTTCTCTTTACACTTCCGGTTCTGCTTACTGTACCTTTGAAGAAAGGCGCAAGGGCAAAATCTGCCCCGGCATGCTGGCGGATCTGACAGTCCTTGCAGAAGATATTACTGCTATTGATCCAGCCGCAATCAGAGAAATTAAAGTCGAGTTGACCATGGTTGGCGGAAGAATCGCCTGCCGGCGGTTTTAAAATATGATCTGCAATACTGGGAGGAACCTGATGAACCTGATTCTGGCAATTAATCCCGGTTCGACATCAACCAAGCTGGGACTTTTCGAGGATGAAAAATGCCTGGCCAGGGAAACTATGCGGCACAGCGCTGAACAAATAGCCCCCGACTTGCCCCGTGAAAGGCAGGCTGCCATTCGACGGGAAGCGGTGCTGCTCTTTTTAGAAAGTCATGGGGTCAGCCCAGCTGGTTTGCAGGCCCTGGTTGTGCGCGGCGGATTGCTTAAACCCTTGCAATCGGGTACGTACCTGGTTGATCAGAAGATCTTTGATGACCTTATATCGGCTAAATATGGCTGGCATGCTAGCAACCTCGGTTCAATCATCGCCCTGCCTCTTGGTCGGGAGCTTAATATTCCCGTTTACACTGTTGACCCGGTAACGGTCGATGAATTCGAACTTCCGGCCCGTTATTCCGGTTTAAAAGGGCTGCCGCGGCTTAGTATGTCTCACGCCCTGAATACAAAGGCAATGGCCAGGCGGGCGGCGGACAAGGTTGGACGACCATATGAGAGCATGAACCTGATCATTGTCCATCTTGGCAGCGGCACATCCATTTCTGCCCACCGGCGCGGCCGGATGATCGATGTCAACAATGCCAATGAGGAAGGCCCCTTTTCCATGGAACGCTGTGGAACATTGCCGGCACTCGGTTTGGTCCGCCTTTGCTACAGCGGTTGTTACAGCTGCAATGAGATGATTCAGCTTCTAACTTCACAGGGGGGGATTTACTCCTACCTGGGTACGAAAGATTTTACTTCAGCCCTGGAACAGGTTTCTGCCGGGATAGCTGATGCCGAGCAGGTAGTAGAGGCAATGGTATACCAGATTGCCAAAGAAATTGGCGCAATGGCTGCTGCGCTTAACGGCCGGGTCGATCAAATTGTTCTCACCGGAGGGATGGCCTATGCCGACTCGTTTACCGAGCAGATCAGTGAAAAAGTTTCCTTTATTGCCCCGGTTTTGAACCTGCCCGGAGAAGAAGAGTTGGAAGCGCTTGTTGCCGGGGCTTTGCGGGTATTACGCGGTGAAATTAAAGCTCTGACTT
>CAZCHW010000266.1:0-1751 GCA_964498375.1 uncultured Syntrophomonadaceae bacterium
AACACCGGCTGCATCAAGCGCGCCTCTGACCAGGTGATAACGCACACCAGGCAAGTCTTTAACTCTTCCGCCTCTGACCAGAACCACTGAGTGCTCCTGCAGGTTATGCCCTATCCCTGGAATGTAGGCGGTTACTTCAACCCCATTTGTCAGGCGGACTCTGGCAATTTTACGTAAGGCCGAGTTAGGCTTTTTCGGTGTGGTCGTAGACACGCGCGTGCAGACTCCCCTCTTTTGGGGAGAACACTCCAGTGCCGGAGCAGACGATTTTTTAGTCATTTGCTTGCGACCCTTACGAACTAATTGGTTAATTGTCGGCATTAGTCCACCTCCTTCTTTATTCGGTAATAGCCGCTACTGCAGCCTTTACTTTAATTCCGCACGCCTTTCCCAGTTGAACCATCGAATCAATGTAATGCTTTTCGATTTTGTTCGCTTCACAGAGCAAGAGTACGGGACGAACCACTTTGTCTTCTGCATCTCTGGCAATAAAAACAGCTGTTGCTTCGCCTTTTTCCAGGGCTTTCAACGTCTGTTTCGTGCCAACAACTTTATGTTCAGCATTCTTTATAAGCTCTTCCACCGGAAAGGCACACTCTCCTTACTGCCATACCTGTCCCAGGCACGCCTGTCAGGCGCACTTTAAGATTTTATCACCGCAGCAGTTGATTGTCAACGAAAATTTGTTTTAGAGTAATTGCTGGCAGATTGATTATTACCTGATATGCGGCAGAAAATCTTCCACCGGCCTGCCCTGGAGCAAGCCGGTGGTACAATTTTATATTTTAATCCTCAAACAGTTCCGGATCTTCCTCTATACGCTCGGGCCGTTGGTCTGCAGTTGCTGCAATAGCCGTTTCCTCGCTGTCCAGCCCAAGATCCGCTTCTACCGGCTTCTTCACCTCAGGCTCCGGCTCCAAACCGATCGGATTGACATTGATGTTTCGATAGCGGGTCATACCCGTTCCGGCAGGAATCAGTTTCCCGATAATCACGTTCTCTTTCAAACCCAGCAGCTGGTCCTGGCGACCCTTGATTGAAGCCTCTGTCAGAACACGGGTAGTTTCCTGGAAAGAGGCTGCTGACAGGAAAGATTCAGTGGCAAGTGATGTCTTGGTTATTCCAAGCAGCAGTGGACGGGCCAGGGCCGGACTGCCGCCATCTTCAACCACCGCAGCATTGATTTCCTCAAACACATGACTGTCCAGCATGCCGCCTGGTAACAGATCAGTGTCGCCTGGATCTTCTACCTTTACTTTTTTCAGCATCTGGCGGACGATAATTTCAATGTGCTTATCGTTAATATCAACACCCTGCATCTTATAAACCCACTGGACTTCTTTGAGCAGGTAAAGCTGGACACCGCGGACGCCTTTAACTTTTAAGAGTTCATGTGGATTGATTGAACCTTCGGTAAGTTCATCTCCGGCATTAACGCGCTGCTCGTTTGCAACTTTAATTCTTGCTCCATAGGGAATTGTATAAACCCGGTTTTCACCGTGCTCTGCAGTAATTTTCAGCTCACGTTTATAGCGCGTTTCCATAAGCTCAATCTCACCGGCAATTTCTGCAATAATCGATTGCCCTTTCGGCTTACGGGCTTCAAATAGTTCTTCAACCCGGGGAAGACCCTGGGTAATATCGTCACCGGCCACCCCACCAGTATGGAACGTCCGCATTGTCAGCTGTGTACCGGGCTCACCTATGGATTGAGCCGCAATAATACCAACAGCTTCACCTATTTCAACCAT
>CAZCHW010000266.1:1761-3484 GCA_964498375.1 uncultured Syntrophomonadaceae bacterium
CACCAACATTAACTATTTTACCGTTGGCCAGGTCACGGCCATAGCATTTTACACAAACTCCATGCCTGGTTTTGCAGGTTAAAACAGAACGGAACCGAACTTCATTAATTTGTAAATCCGAGACCATTTTGGCCATTTCCTCGGTAATCAGAGTGTCGGCTTCTATCAGCACATCACCACTCTCAGGATGATAAACAGGTTCCATGGTGTAGCGTCCGATTAACCGGTTAACAGCTTCCTCCAACGGTTCATCATTTTCCAGGAACTCACTCAGACCAATTGATTGACCGGTTCCGCAGTCGTCTTCGCGGACAATTACATCCTGGACTACATCAACCAGCCGTCGGGTCAGATAACCGGAGTCGGCAGTTTTCAGTGCCGTATCGGCCAAACCTTTTCGGGCACCGTGCGTGGAGATAAAATACTCGAGCACTGTAAGCCCTTCCCGGAAGTTCGCCTTAATTGGCACGTCGATAATTCGACCGGTCGGGTCGGCCATCAACCCCCGCATCCCGGCTAACTGGGTAATCTGCGATTCGTTACCGCGCGCGCCGGAATGAGCCATCATATAAATTGGGTTAAGCTCGTCCAAACCGGACATCAGTGCTCCGGTAACCTGGTCTTTTGCTTTCCCCCACACTTCAATAACTCGATCGTAACGTTCACTTTCAGTAATTAAACCGAGAGAGAACTGATTTTCAGTGGTTTCAACTTTCTCTTCAGCTTCCTTGAGGATTGCCTGCTTCTGAACAGGTACTTCAATATCACTTACTGCAACGGTAACCCCGGCACGGGTTGCCTAATAAAAACCAAGTTTTTTCACCTGGTCAAGAATTTCAGCTGTGCGGGTGTTACCATACATCCGGTAGCAGCGGGCGATTAGCTCGGCCAGGAAATCTTTCTTAATTGCTTTGTTGCGTGGTCGATCGGTAAGAGCTTTCTGAGGCTCTAAGCCCTTGATCGGCACAAAGGTGCTTTCAGGCAGTGAATCATTAAAGTCGGCATTGTTCATGAAGGGGAAATCCTTCGGGAATACTTCGTTAAAAATTACTTTCCCGACAGTTGTCAGGATATATTTTTTGCGGCGGGCAAAATCACGCCCCTTAAAACCGGCTGCCCTGATAAAGATACGGGCATGCAGATCGAGATAACCAAGTTCGTAAGACATAACTGCTTCATCTGTATCAGGGAAGATTTTCCCTTCACCATTCGCTCCCTCTTTTTCAAGGGTTAAATAATAGCAGCCTAACACCATATCCTGGGTCGGGGTCGTTACAGGTCGTCCCTCTTTCGGGTTAAGAATATTGTGCGCCGAAAGCATCAGCAGGCGCGCTTCTGTTTGCGCTTCCGCTGAAAGTGGGACGTGCACGGCCATCTGATCTCCGTCAAAGTCGGCATTATATGCAGAACAGACCAGTGGGTGAATCTGAATTGCCCGACCTTCAACCAAGACTGGTTCAAAAGCCTGGATACCAAGACGGTGCAGGGTAGGAGCACGGTTCAGCAGAACAGGGTGATCCTTGATTACTTCCTCAAGAACATCCCATACTTCAGGACGGACCTTTTCTACCATGCGTTTGGCGCTCTTAATATTATGAGCCAGCCCATCACTGACCAGACGTTTCATAACAAAGGGTTTAAAAAGTTCCAGGGCCATCTCTTTCGGTAGTCCGCACTGGTAGAGCTTAAGTTCAGGCCCAACCACAATAACAGAACGGCCCGA
>CAZCHW010000267.1:0-3480 GCA_964498375.1 uncultured Syntrophomonadaceae bacterium
TTTTTAGTTCTTCAAGTACGCTGTCGGGCAGAACTTCCCCGGTACGCTTGTAGCGTTCACCGCCCAGGTCATAATCAAAAGTTTCCAGCTTAAACCCGTATTTATGCTCCGCTGCTTTCAAAACTTTTAAACCTTCCGTTACCATTTCCAGGCCGGTACCATCGCCCGGAATAACCGCTATTTTATACATTTACAGTCCTCCCCTGTTTACTGGTGTTCATAAATTGTACTTGGACTACAACCAGACAGCTTTATCAATAATACCTTATTTTCAAGCCCTTTGGAAAGGGTGGGAGTGAAAAAGATTCTAAAAATGTGCAGGCCCTGTAAATAAAGACTTTATTATGATAGAGTTAATAACACAACATTAACTGAACATGAATTGGAAGTCAGGAGGATTTTAATCTTGCGTGAACTACTGGTGCCTGATCAGCAGCTGGATAACATTTTCCAGATAGATACAGATTACCTCCAATCACTAGGAATAAGGGGTATTATCACCGACATGGACAACACCCTGGTGCCCTGGAATGACCGCACTGTATACCCGAAGCTGGCAGACTGGTTTGCCATGCTTAAAAAAAGCGGCTTCAAGCTATACATAGTTTCAAATAACAGTCGCGACCGGGGAGCTGTCCTGGCTCGCGAACTAGAAATTCCGGCAATCTGGTATGCGGCCAAACCGCGCCGTAAGGCTTTTCGCAGGGTGTTGAGAGAAATGCAGCTGCTGCCGGAGCAAGTAGCTGTAGTCGGCGACCAGGTCCTGACTGACGTTTTAGGCGGAAACAGGCTTGGCCTGTATACTATCCTGGTGACACCAATTTCTGAAAAGGAGTTTTTCTGGACCAGGTTAACCCGGCAAATTGGAAAACTGGTAGCCGGACGGTAACTTAAACAATTTTGGAAACACAAATATATAAATGTAGGTAAGCCCTTTTAATTTCCAGTGAGCTGGAGAAAGAAGGGCTTATTTAAAAGGAATTTACAAATACCTGCCGAATAAATTACTGCCTGAAGTAGTAATTAGAAGTAATTTTCACATATATTAGAAAAAATGCTTGTAAACGCTGCAAAATGTGGTAAAATATATAATTACAAGAAGTTTATTGCCGCTTGTAATATATCAAAATATGTTAATAATATTCTATAACCTGCCGGCACGATCGCGAGGTGTTTCTGCTTGGAAAAGAAGAATGGGGTTAAAAAATTTAATCTGGCGATCCCTGAATTCTTAAAAACCAGGATGTTCTATCTGATTGCAGGAGCCATCCTGCTGATTGCTGTAGCTGGCGGAATATACAGCATCTATCTGCTTGGCAATGGTCTGGCCGATGCTGAACCGGAACATGCAAAAACGGCC
Source organism: uncultured Syntrophomonadaceae bacterium (assembly GCA_964498375.1). GTDB lineage: Bacteria > Bacillota > Dethiobacteria > DTU022 > DTU022 > JAABTH01. The sequence goes on from CAZCHW010000267.1 coordinate 1,361, forward strand.
AGTGAACTGTCTGCTGAAAATCCGGAAGTAAGTGATGTGGCTGAAGTGCTTCCCCAGCAGCGTCGTGAAAGCAGTGATCAATCCGACAGCGCAGCCTGGAACGCTTTTGAACCGTTAGTCGATCCTTTCAGCGATCCGATGCGGCTAACCGGCATTGTTTCCGGTGGACGGGGTGGCGATATGGCGATTATTGAATCAAGCGGAATTGCCTACCTTGTAGCTGTTGGTGATTATGTGGACGATCTCTGGGCTGTTCGTCAGATCTCGGGCGATATGGTGATTATGAGAGCATATAATCAAGAAGTAAGCCTCTTTCTCGATCAACCACCAGTGACAAGAATGCTCGATCAAATGTGGGAAGATGAAGGGGAAGAAGAGCTGGAAGAGGGTGCGTAAATGCCTGTCAGAAGCAAGAAAAAATCTGTAAATTTGGATAATCGCCGAATATACTGGATCGGAATCGGGCTGCTTGCCCTGTTCCTTTTAACCGCGAACTGTTCTTTAAACAGCAACCTGGCAGCAGGTTTAGACGAGCTGCAAGCAGTATCTTCAGAGCAAGCTGAACTGCAAGCCCAGCCTGGCAGCCCGGTTGAAAATGGTGAAGAGACACTTCCGCTGGCAGCAGCACCTTTGAACCTTTCAGATCAGATGTGGGCAGAGGTTTCCGAAAGTATCAACAAACCTGCTCCGACCGCTCCGGGCACAAGCACCATATCCCTTGATGTGCGCGATGCAAATTTGCTTGATGTTCTTTCACTGCTTGCCTACAAGCTCGACGTGAATATAATATTTCTCGAACAGCCAACCCAAATTACCCTGAAGACAGAAAACCTTTCTCCGATTACAACCTTTCAGTTGATCATGCAAAAAGAGGGGCTAGATTACCTTATTCTAGGCCGCAACTATATTGTCGGCCAGCGCGATCGACTCTACAGCGATTTTGGCAACCGGATGCTATTAACCCGGTACAGCCTTTTCTATGTATCGCCAGAAGCAATGCAGAGCTATCTATCTGAGCTGGGCGTTTCTGTGCAGAGTCTGACAGTTGATCCCAACCAGCAGGCCCTTTGGCTGCAGGGCACGCCGATTACGCTTGGTAAAGCGCGAGAATTGATCAACACGCTTGACGTGATGGAAAATGCTGCTTTTGCCGAAGGGGGATCACGAAAAATAAGGATGCCAGTGGCGACAGCAAGTGGAGCAAGAGCTGAAGAAGAGTTGGAAGCTTTAATCGACCTGCTCAGCATATTACTCGACGGTTTTCGCGATGGCCGTACAGAAATGGGCTGGGTTACCTGGGATCATCCCGATCCGATTCCCCACATTTACATGGATTGGGAAAACCCGGTGATCAAACCCTATGATATTAAAATGAAAATAACCCGCGATTTTGCCGCTGACTACAGCAACCAGATCCGTTACCTGATTGCCGAAGGGTCACCGGCCAATATTGACCTGGTCAACCAGATGATTTCCGCTATTGCCGGAACCCCTTCATCACCTCTTTCCTTTGGCGTTTCCAGTGAGGATACCGATGAAGTGGAAAACGGTGGTGATACGGTACAATGGGTACCTACTCCTTCTACTCAGCAGCAGAACACCACCCTGCCTTCATATAAAGTTACTCTGAATGCAGTGCCGCCCGAGGGAGGCAGCCTGACCGGCGGAGGTTCTTACAGTGAAGGATCATACGTGACTGTAACAGCCGCTCCGGCCGACGGCTACCAGTTTGTTCGCTGGATCGAATCCGGTGCCCAGTTGTCTACCGGCCGCTCATACAGTTTTTATCTTTACGGCAACCGTACTCTTGAAGCGGTCTTTATTAAGGAAAACGGTTCGACAGCAGACAATGATAAGCAGGATCAGCAGGACAACAATGACCAGAACGCTGACGAATAGTTATACGGGAAGGCTGAGCGATGAGTACTGCCAATAAGTATCCTTTGACAATGGACCAGCTTCTGACGATGGCGGTTAAACGAGGCACTTCTGATGTGCATATAGTGCCGATGGAACCGCCGATTTTCAGGATCAACCGCGATATGGTCAAACTTGAGTACCCAAAGCTTACCCCTGAAAATGTCAAGGAGCTGTTGCTGCAAATAATTAAACCACATCAG
>CAZCHW010000268.1:0-245 GCA_964498375.1 uncultured Syntrophomonadaceae bacterium
CGACGTAGTATGAGCGCTTGGAGCTGTGCACTCCGGTTAATTTTTCAATTAACCTTTTCTTGTTTTGCATTACCATGATTAGGTTACACCTCCCGGTGTTTCGAGGGCAGCCCGGAATATCTCGATTATGTCATTTTCATCGGCATCCCGCGGGTTGGTTATAAAACAGGCATCATTGATAGCATTTCTACTTAATTCAGGAATCGATTCTTCCGGCAGACCAAGCTCGGCCAGGCCGGAGGGGA
>CAZCHW010000268.1:255-3477 GCA_964498375.1 uncultured Syntrophomonadaceae bacterium
TCCTTGACCATTTCGATCGCTTTTTCAGCCGCTTCCCTGGTGGAAAGGTGGCCGGTTTGTGCACCCATCGCTTCGGCAATCCTGGCGTATTTATCCACGCAGGCGATCAGATTGTAACGCATTACGTAGGGCAGCAATACTGCGCTGATTGTGCCGATCGGTAAATCGAGCAGCCCGCCGACCTGGTGGGTCATTGCCTGTCCCAGCCCGAGAACTGCATTTGAAAAGGCAATTCCCGCATGCAGGCTGGCTTTAGCCATGGCGATTTTAGCAATTTCGTCGACCTGGCTTGCTACGGAGGAACGAAGGTTTTCAGAGATCAGCTTTATTGAATGTAAGGCATGAATATCGGTCATATCAGTAGCGGCCAGGGAAAGATAGGCTTCAATAGCATGGCTGAGTGCTTCCATCCCCGTATGGGCGGTAACGTTACTGCTGATTGTGGATAAGATCAGGGGATCGGAAACAGCTATATCGGGGACCAGTGACTTGGAGATGATGGTCATTTTAATCTTGCGGTGGCTGTCGGAGATGATGGCAAATTGAGAGACTTCTGCTCCCGAACCGGCGGTGGAAGGAACAACTATCAGCGGTGGAAGAGGTTCGGTAATCATATCAATTCCCTCGTAATTGTGAATTCTGCCCGGGTTTGTCGAGAGAGTGGCTACCGCCTTGGCAGCATCGACTGCGCTGCCACCTCCAATGGCAAGTACTGCGTCACATCCTGAATTCCGGTATAATTGCAGGCCTTCCTCAATTTCATAGTCCCGTGGGTTAGCTGAAAAATCGCTCCATAAATGATAGTCCAGCGATGATTTGCCCAGAAAGTGAGCTGCTTTATCCGCCCAGCCGCAGTTGACCACCCCGCGATCGGCTACGAAAAATACCCTTGAGGAACCAAGCCTGCTGCAGCATTCACCGACCTGGTTCAGCGATCCCGTTCCGGAAATAATTTCCGGAGTGACAAATTTGCTGATGTACATGGCTTTGGCCATCCTTTATTAAATTGAATAAATTACATTTGATCTCTAGTTCTTTAAATCATCACAAAATCCTCTTACAGCATGTGATTAATCAGAAGCAGCTGTCACTGACGAAGACGCCCGGCAGGTTGTCCGGGCGTCTCGCTATTGCGGTAAGGGGTCAGGTATGGTCAATGGATATCTTTAGCGCTGGGTAACCAGCGGTTCAATACCTTTACTTTTTCTTTCGACCAGGGCGTCTTCACAGATTTCCGGAATCAGCCCAAAACCAACATTGTTTTCCATTATTTTTTTGCATTTCTGGCGCTGTAATTCATTGCAGCCGCAACTTCTTGCTTCGCTGACGGTGAGCCTGCGTCCGTAGGCACCGGCGCTGCAAAACATTACCCAGCCGTTCATTCCCTGATATTCCTTCCAGTTAGGGCACTGGATCATTTTTTCCATTTAAGATAACCTCCTTGAAAATCGAGTGATTCACAGTCCCGATAATTCTATTTTCCGCCTGGCACCAGCCTGCCGGTTGTGCTCGGGCGCAGGTAGCAGGTCCAGTAGGCGACGGCGACAAATACGACCCCGCCGATAATATTGCCCAGGGTAACCGGAATCAGGTTGTTGATAAAAAAGGTTTGCCAGGTAATTCCCTGCAAAAGAGCGGGATTAAAGATATTCTGGGCCAGTTCGCTTCCTTTAACCATAAGCCCCATAGGCACAAAATACATATTGGCAATAGAGTGCTCAAAGCCGGCGGCTACAAAAGCGGCGATGGGAATCATAATACCCAGAATTTTGCTGACAGCATCTTTGGCTGCCATGGCGATCCATACTGCCAGGCAGACCAGCCAGTTGCAGAGAATACCGCGGAAGAATGCTTCGCTCCAGGTCAGGCTGGTTTTAGCAGCGGCTATATTGATAATTCGCGCTGCTATCTCTCCGTCATTGGCTTTCCAGATACCAGAGTAGAAGAAAAGTGATGCAACCAGAATTGCTCCGACAAAATTAAACAGGTAAACCCAGAACCAGTTGTTCAGAACCTGCTTGCCGCTAATTTTCCGGTCTAAATAACCGGCGACGATCAGGTTGTTGCCGGTAAAAAGTTCTGCTCCCCCCAGAATTACCAGGATCAGGCCGAGCGAAAAAGACAATCCGCCGACCAGGCGGCTGAGCCCATCACCGATATAGGCTGAAAGATCGTTGGTAACGATAGTGAACAGTACTGCTCCCAGGGCAATGTAAGCGCCGGCCAGCAGAGCGAGGACCATCAAAGAGGGTGTTGCGGTTGCGGTTTTTTTTATGGCTACACCGACGATTGTCTTGGCAATTTCCGGGGGCGGATCGCAAGACAATACCGGCGGTGCGGCGGGAACCGGTTGCAGAGCTGGCAGCTCCTCGGGGACAAGCCCTTCTCCTACGGCATATTCCATTGCCTTCATACATTCAATCCTTTTTGCAGGGGTGCAACCGATTGCCGAAAGAAAGTTGGGATTAACCGGCCTGTTAAAAGCAGCCAGTTCGCAGTAGCAGATGTGCCCTGCAACTGAGTCGTACTCATTCCAAAATGCACATTTCTCAGCCATTGGTATTGCCTCCTTTCATTTGCTGCAATTTAACTGTAAAATTTGCTTGCTAATCTATTAACAAGCAATTACCGTGCCAACTGTAACAGGCAGTAGTCAATGGCTTGCAAGTGAATCTTTAAATAAAGTGTGACCTGTTTGCGTCACTTTGCTGACGCAAACAGGTTATATGTGTTCTTGATCAGGTCATTCCGGAGGCCCTCGCTGTGACTGCCGGTGGCATTATTGCGTACGGTTGAGCTATGTTATAATGAAACAATCTACGGGGAAGCTTCCTGCCCCGCTGTTGTAGTGTACAGGCCGGACATTTATCAAGAAAGCCATTGGGAGGATTAGTTAGTTTGCCATCAAGATTATTACCATACTGGCGTAAAAACAGTATCTTCAATACCTTGATAAACCAAATCAGCGCTGATCTGGCCGGTCCTGTTACGGTTACAGGTTTAGACGGCAGTTCGCGTAACTTTTTTATGGCTGCCCTGATAGCAGAACTGGATCGAAAAACTGTTATTGTTACCGCAGATCAGGCCAGGGCTGAAAAAGTTGCAGGGGAACTGGATGCTTATCTGCCTGATCAGGTTAATTTGCTGCCGTCGCGCGAATTTTTTATCAGCGCTGACATTGAAACGCGCAGTAAAGAGATGCAGTGCCGGCGCCTGCGTTTC
>CAZCHW010000269.1:0-3438 GCA_964498375.1 uncultured Syntrophomonadaceae bacterium
ACATGGACGCGATGATCATGCCAAAACGTTCAAAGCTGAACTGCAGGGAAGGCATAAACCGGTATTTTAACATGGCCGGGCCAATGCCGATCATGCCGTTTCCGGTTTCCGGTGCAGCAACTGTCTCAATAGAAAATAAGATCTCTCGGCCATTCCGTTCAATTTCCAGTTCAATTTCCTCCTGAGAACGTTCGCCAATAAGCGTTAAAACATCGTTCCATTCGTTGACGGGGTTACCATCAACAGAGAGAATTTTGTCACCGGCTGTCAGGCCAGCTTCTTCAGCCGGCATATCCTCAAGAATATAACCGATCTGAGCGCTCTCATATCCGGGAATTCCGGTGATGAAAAAGAAGATAGAAAAGAAAACGAGTATCGCCAGAATTAAATTCATTCCTGCGCCGGCCAGCAAGACAAACGCACGGCTGATGATCGGTTTCTGGGGAAAACTGTCCGGTTCCTCCGATTCATCAGGGCCTTCTCCGAGCATACGGCAAAAACCGCCCAGGGGCACCACCCGGACAGAGTAGTCAATATTATTTTTTGTCCAGCCAATTAATTTTGGGCCAAAACCAATTGCCAGCTCCAACACCCTGATTCCGGTTAAACGGGCAGCAAAATAGTGCCCCAGTTCATGAACCAGGATTAAAATACCAAATACAAATATAGCAGCAATTGCTGTCTGCATTAGCTCTTCATCCTTCCCGGCAGTCGGGTTATTACCTTTTTTGCCTCCTGTCGGGCCCATGAGTCGGCTTCAACAGCATCATCCAGGCATAAATTGCTTACCGGATGATGTGCTTCCATTACCGCCTCTATTACCAGGGGAATCGCAGTAAACGCAATCCGGCTCTCCAGGAAATAAGTGACCGCCACTTCATTGGCTCCATTCAACACTGCTGGCATAGTCCCCCCGCTTTCTAAAGCTCTGTAAGCCAGGTCCAGGCAGGGAAAGTTCTGCCGATCAGGTTCATCAAAGGTCAATTGACTGCCAAAGGGGTTATAACGTTCAACCGGGCTAACCAGTCGTGCAGGATAGGTTAGGGCATACTGAATCGGGCTCCTCATATCAGGTGTGCCCAGCTGAGCTATTACAGTCCCATCTATATATTCTACCATAGAATGAACAATACTTTGTCGGTGAATTACTACTTCAATTTGTTCTGGTGCGAGGTTAAACAGCCATTTCGCTTCAATAACTTCCAGACCTTTGTTCATCATCGTTGCTGAATCTATTGTGATTTTATCGCCCATTTGCCAGTTCGGGTGTTTCAGGGCACTTTGCGGAGTAACATTAGCCAAATCTTTTTTACCGAAACCGAAGAAAGGTCCGCCCGAGGCTGTAAGTAAAATTCGGGCAATTTCCTGGTGCGGCGCAGCGCCGATTGCCTGCCAGATTGCAGAGTGCTCGCTGTCAACAGGCAGTATTCTTTTCCGATCAAGCAAACCGGTTCGCTCAAGCAAATCTCCACCAACAACCAGTGCTTCTTTGTTGGCCAGGGCAATTGTTTTCCCACTTTTCAGGGCAGTAATCAACGGTTTGAAACCGCTGAAACCGACCTGGGCCATTACTGCCAGGTCGACCGCCGGATCTTCAGCTATCCGCAGCAGCCCAGCTTCACCACCCATTACCGATACCGGTTGATCCCGCAGGGTTAAAGACAATCTTTTTGCTGCCATTTCATCAAAAAGTGCTACATATTTCGGCTTAAAATATCTGGCTTGCTCCTCAATTAAACGGTCGTTACTCCCGGCAGCAAGGGCTACAACCTGGTAGTCACAGCCCAGATTTTTCAGAACATCCAGGGTTTGACGTCCGATTGAACCAGTTGAACCGAAAACGGCGATTCTTTTCATCTTTCAACCTCACATTCAGCGGTTAGAGATGCAGCAGCAGGGTAAAAAAGTAGTACACAAAGGGAGCAGTTAACAATAAGCTGTCAAATCGATCCAAAATACCACCATGGCCGGGAATCAGATTACCCGAATCTTTCACCTCAAGCTGCCTTTTTAAAGACGATTCGAAGAGATCTCCGAGCTGGGCAAACACTGCTATACCTAAACCGAATAACAAAGCCTGTCCTGGGTTAAAGGGTACCAGTTCAGGGAGAAGAATTGCAGCGGAGAAAAACAGGGCAACGGAGGAAAGAATTCCGGCCACAGATCCCTCTACCGATTTGTTTGGGCTAATTAGGGGAGCAAATTTCCGGATGCCCCATTTAACCCCGACAAAATAGGCTGCGCTGTCATGGACCCAGACCCCGATCAGCAACATAAAGGTATATAGAGCTCCTTCAGGCAGCATCCGCAGGAGCAGCATGTAACCTGCCAGCCCTCCCAGGTAAATTATGCCCCAGAGCGCCAGGGCCGCTTCGGTTATACTTTCTCTCTCCATGGTCAATATTGCGTGCATAAAAAAAATAAAAAAAGATACCATCAGCAGGGGGTATATATAATCGGATCGGTTAAAATAAATAGCAGTTAAAATCAAACTGACCGCTGGAAAACAAAAAACTAAAGGTATTTTGTAACCTCTTATTTTCAAGAGGGTCCCGTATTCAAAAGTTCCAAGGTTTACCACCAGGAGAAGTAAAACACCATACCAGGGTCCGCCTAGGTAAACCGCCCCCAAAACAATAGGAATCCCAATCAGAGCAGATAGTATTCGCAGGTATAACATTAAAACACCCTTCCCGCCTAGAGCTTACCGAAACGACGCTTCCGGTTTTGAAAATCTAATATAGCTTCCAGCAGCAGTATTTTCGAAAATTCTGGCCAGTAAACATCTGTAAACCACAGTTCGCTGTAGGCCAGCTGCCATAATAAAAAATTGCTGATCCGCATTTCACCGCTGGTTCTAACAAGCAGGTCGGGATCCGGTATATCAGCAGTATAAAGATAGCTAGAAAATCTTTTCTCATCAACCGGCCTGTGATTACCTCCGGCCGCAACTTCACTGATCAGACGGTTCACGGCCAGTAAGATTTCAGCCCTGGACCCGTAATTCAGGGCAAAATTGAGGATCATTCCGCTGTTAGAAGCAGTTTTTTCCGAGCCTTCTGCGACTGCTTTTTGCACCTTGCGCGGCAATCCGGCCTTGTCGCCAAGCATCCTTACCTGGACGTTATTACGCATCAACTCAGGAAGTTCGGTTTTAAAATAGTGTTCAGGAAGGCTCATCAGATAATTAACTTCCCGGGCCGGCCTTTTCCAGTTCTCCGTGGAAAATGCAAAGAGTGTTAATATTTTAATTCCTAAATCGCTGCAGCTTTTTACCGTCTCCCGAACCGTTTCTACTCCCTGGCGGTGTCCTTCCTGGCGGGGCAGTCCCCGTTCAGCCGCCCACCTGCCGTTGCCATCCATGATAATGGCCAGATGACCGGGTACTTTATCATGATCCAGAGGCTTCAGCAGTTCTTCTTCTCTTTCTTTATTCAC
>CAZCHW010000270.1:0-3406 GCA_964498375.1 uncultured Syntrophomonadaceae bacterium
CCGCCAATACCGAATAAAATGTCAACCCCGGTATTCTCAATTGCAGTAGAAATTGCCGCCGATACATCCCCATCAGAAATTAGTTTAACCCTGGCACCAGCTTGCCTGATTTCTGCAATCAGTCGCTCATGACGGGGCCGGTCCAGAATAATTGCCGTAACATCACGAACATCCTTGTGCAGTGCCTTGGCAACAGCCTGCAGATTCTCTGCAACCGGGGCATCCAGATTAATACACCCTTTAGCCCTGCGGCCAACAGCAAAATTATTCATGTAGAAAACATCGGGCGCATGCAGCAATTGGTTTTTTGGGGCAACAGCCATAACAGACAAGGCATTGGGTAAGCCCCTGGCAACAAGATTGGTACCTTCAAGCGGGTCCACGGCAACATCAACAGAGGGCTCATCACTAATCCCAACTTTTTCGCCGATATAAAGCATCGGGGCTTCGTCTTTCTCCCCTTCTCCGATTACTACCGTCCCGTCGATATGAACCGTATCAAATACCGAACGCATGGCATCAACCGCAGCCTGATCAGCAGCTTCTTTGTCTCCACGTCCCATTAAGCGCCCTGATGCCAGGGCTGCAGCTTCGGTAACCCGGACAAACTCCAGGGACAGTTCCCTTTCCATTAAATATCACTCCGTTTATAGTTATATTCCAGGTTTACAGATCCATAATCTGCACCTGATCTGATTAAACAGAAAACCTGTAATCCTAAACTGGTCCCCGATCCAGGGGCATACTCATACAGCGTGGACCACCACGCCCTCGGACCAGCTCTGAACCATCAATCTCAATCACTTCGACTCCATGCTTACGCAGAGTTTCATTGGTAGCTTCATTACGATCGTAACAGATCACCACTCCCGGCCTGATCGCCAGGGTATTAGTACTGTCACCCCATTGCTCACGGGCAGCTGTAATTTCATCGTCCGCACCGGAATAGATAATCTCAACCGCTTTGAGGTCTAATGCTTTGCGCAGTGCACCCTGCAAGCTGTAGCCGTTGCTGGCACAAACCCGGTTACCCTCACCTCGCTCGAGCCAGTAAACATTAATTTGATCTTTTACACCCGGATACATTAAAAACTTATCCCGGTCAACCATGGTGAAGACTGTATCAAGATGCATATAAGCGCGCCGTGACGGCACCTGAATCACAAGAATTTGTTTCACCATTTCCTTCTCGATAATATACTTATGGGCTATCCATTCAATTGCTTCTTCCGTCGTCCTTTCACTTAACCCGACCATCAGGGTATCCTGGTTGAGCACAAAGACATCTCCGCCTTCTATTCCATATGGAATCTCCTCATGAAAAGCCAGTTCAATATCTTTAAACAGGGGGTGGTACTTCTGGATCATCCGCAGAAATATTGTTTCCAGACGGCGGGCTGGTAAAAACATACTGCTGACCTGGATGCGTTCGCCGATCATCGCTCCGTGGTCGCGGGTAAAGTACATGTTCGGTAAAGGAGCGAGGTAAAAGGGATAACTGTCGAGGGTCAGATCACTTAATGAAGTGTATTTTTTAAGGTGCCTTACATCGTATTTGGAAAGACCGGCAATTATAGTTGATACCAGCTCTTCAGGAGGCAAATCGTAAAGATAGTTGTAAATTGTGTCAAGCACATCGGGTTCAATTAAGGGACTGGCTTTCAGATGTCTCTTAATCAGCTCACTTTTCACCGCATCATCCTGAACCAGGTCATAAAGCATCCGCCCTACATAATATACCTCTACGCCGTTCTTTTTTAAAGCCTGGGCAAATCCGTCATGTTCAACCTGCGCTTTTGCCAGCCAGGGGATTTCATCAAAAAGAAGCTCCTCCAGATAGCGGGGGGTTAAATTTTTCAGTTCCAGCCCCGGCCTGTGCAATAGCACCCTTTTCAGCGGCCCAACTTCCGACCAAACCGATATCGCCTCTTTCACCTTTTTCCCTCCTGCACCAGTGATAATTCTTTATTCGCCGGCTACACTCTGTTTACCTGTAATTAAATGATTTAATTTCACAATCAGGGCGCGGTTGCATAAAATGTTACTATATGTTATTCTTGCATGTGGTATTATAGAATAACGGCAGTGAAAAGCGAAGGAATAAGCAGGGGGCGTTTCCGTTCGTTATGGAAATGCCCTTATTTTATAAAGCGCAGTCAGTAAATTAGGAACTGAAGGAAGGATTATACAATGGCAAGTTTTAAAGATTTTGGTATTAGTATTGAATTAATTAGGGCTACAACAGAAATGGGGTTCGAAGAACCAACCGCCATCCAGGAGATGGCGATACCAATTGCCCTTGAGGGAAGGGATATAATCGGCCAGGCTCAAACCGGTACCGGCAAAACAGCTGCATTTGGCATACCGATGATTGAAAAATGCAGTTCCGGACGAGGGCCAATTCAGGGATTGGTTATTACCCCGACCCGTGAATTAGCTGTCCAGGTTGCTGAAGAGCTCAACACGCTCGGACAATACCGGGCGGTTAAAGCTTTGCCGATTTACGGCGGTCAGGACATGGAACGTCAGATTAAAGCCTTGAAAAACAAGCCCCAGATCATCGTCGCTACACCGGGGCGCCTGATGGACCATATGCGTCGCAGGTTGATACGGTTGCACGACCTGTCAGTAGTTGTACTCGATGAGGCTGATGAAATGCTGAACATGGGTTTTCGGGAAGATATAGAGTCAATTCTCGCCGAGGCACCCACTGAGCGACAGACCATGCTATTTTCAGCCACCATGCCTCAGCCAATTCTCGATCTGGCCGGCCGCTTTATGCAGAAACCGGAATTGATCAGGATTAAATCCCGGGAAGTTACCGTCCCCAATACAGAACAGCTTTATTACCAGGTTCAGGAAGGAGAAAAGTTCGATGTTCTCTGCAGACTGCTCGATCTTCATGCCCCCGAATCGGCAATAGTTTTTGCCCGCACCAAACGCAGGGTTGATGAAATATACGAAGCTCTCAGCAAACGCGGATATTCCGCCGAGGCTATACACGGCGATTTAACGCAGTCTAAAAGAGATAGTGTAATGCGAAAGTTCAAGAACAGCATTACTGAGATCCTGGTAGCAACAGATGTAGCTGCCCGCGGTCTCGACATTGGTTCGGTAAGCCATGTCTATAACTTCGACATTCCCCAGGACCCCGAAAGTTACGTTCACCGGATTGGACGGACCGGACGAGTAGGAAGATCTGGAATGGCAGCCACATTTGTCCTGTCACGTGAGCTGGATCACCTTGACCTGATTGAAAAAACAATTAAACGTAAAATCAACCGCCAACAAGTTCCCACAGTTGCTGATACCTTGAAAGGTCAGCAGCGCCTTACAGCTGAAAAACTCTTGCAGGTTATAGAGGAAGGCGACCACCGGCATTATAAGGAAAGCGCCCGCGAGCTTC
>CAZCHW010000271.1:0-3348 GCA_964498375.1 uncultured Syntrophomonadaceae bacterium
CATCATTTATAATTTTAACCAGCCTGGTCTGCTTATCAACCCCTACAACCTGGAAACCGCTGTTAGCTAACAAGCTGGCCGTGGGCAGGCCTATATAGCCCAGGCCCATCACACATATCTTTTTAATATCCATCTTATTCCCCTTTGTAACCATAAGTGCTAAAACTATAGCATTATTTTATCCGGTAAAATATTCCAATCGGCACTCTACATGTTGTTTAACTGTATAATTAGCCGCTTATTTTCAATCTTTACACCATATTTTAAAGAGTAAAAGCCTTGCTGGAGCGATATATCCTTAATACCTTTGCCTTTTAGTACAATCTTACTTTTTCCGCTGGATAAAACTACACCCTGCCTTTCATAGCTTAAAATTCTTACTGCCGGGTGAAGGTTAAAGGTAAGGCAAGCTTTTTTATTCCCGCCCAGGTAATCCCTGATTACAATCTGCTTTTTCCCCAACTCAAGTTCCCGGCGATGCTCAAAACCATAACCACGGTGACTTCCTACAAAACGGTTTCTTGAAATTTCGAGTAGCTCCGCCTTAGTCCGGTCAGGTAACAGAAATGTGAAGTCTTCAATAAGCGGGTTTTGCTCGTGATCCTCAAGTAGTAGAGTATTATGAGCTTCGGTGGAGCGAAATCGGTCGCGTATTCCCGGATCAGAGGTGTAAAGATAAGAACCACCGTCAACCAGAAAATCGACACCTCCTACACTTAGTTCAAAAGAAAGCTTGTCATTATGGCTGTGAGCGCCAATACCGCCAAGACCATTGGGAGTGCAAAAATAAGCCAGATAATAAAGTGGACTTTTATATACAGCCACACCACCCTTTGGAAATACTACTACATCAGGTTCATGGTTGGTGAAAGTCACTTCTCCTTCCAGGGATAGCTTTATTTCTGCCACTTGAAACAAACTTTTTCCAACCGGTGTTCTTTTAGCATTGAAAACTTTCTGAATTGGCTTATTTTTCTGTTTGACTAGTGGAAGATAATTAATCCCACCCAAGAGTATTTCAGCATCAAGCAAATAGTCTTTTCCAACCTCCAAGAAATCATCCCGTCTGAACATTTTCCCGGCTAAGGCTAGCAAATGGCGAAAATCGTTAACATCTTCATTCCCAGCTTTGTCAATAACCGGGGTAAATTTATGCAAACGGCCGCTGTCATTATCGCCCAACTGGGGGGCTTCGCCACTGGGCTTAGTCACGGCTAGGGAAAAGTCAGCCATTTTTTCCAGGCGGGCGTAGAAAAGCTCAGAAAAGATTTCTTTGCGCAGCGGCTTAATCATCGGCATTCTACATTTTCGCGCGACCTTAGGCTTTTCTTCCGCCAAGCAACGCTCCAGCCTTCTCCGCCTCTCCGCTGGCAGCTTTAAAGCAAGGGCAGTACAGGAATAGAAAATTTCCGCGGCCAGGCGATGATAGGCCGTTGAACCTTCGAAGCTCACCCCATCCTCATAAACCTGGTAAATCATTTCTTCATTTAATTCTTGAAGACCAAAGCACAACCAACGGTCACTCTCTTCAAAACCGGGTAACAAAGCCCCGATGTAGATTAAACCTGCCAGGTTGGCCAGATAATGATTGCCATGGTAACCACGTTTAATATATTCTAGATTGCACTCTATATGCTGTCCGTGTTGGTGCAAACTTGATATAAATATAATCTTAAATTGTTCATCCAGCTCAGGCTGCCCCTCGAGCAGCGCCCAACTCCAGAGCCAGTTCACCGCCCGAATTGCCACATCCATCGTACAGCTCCAGTTAACACCGTAAGGATAAGGATTGGCAGCAATCCAGTCCGTAACCTGTAAAACAAACTCATCGCCCCACTTAGCCACTTCTTGATCAACCAGTGCAGCCAATCCAATAGCAGGTCCGTGCTGCATACGCGATAACTCCCAGGGAACCTTGATGTCTGCACCATTACCGGGATTAATTACTATCTTTTGGCAAGGGATTTGCGAATTCCAACGGTACCCAGATTTAAAATCAAGGTGCCAGTCGATCGGCTTGTATGAGGAAAGAGGTATCTCTCCACCATTGCCCTTATATCCCATTAGGCAGGTCATTCTCTCATACCTTGCTTGTAAACTCTCTTTATCTGCCTCCACCAAAATCGGACCTGAACCAAGCAGATCAAACTTGTGTTCTAAGGCCGCTTCAGCCCTGGTCAAGATCAGCTCTTTTGCTTCGGAAGAAATGAGGTTTTTTGTAATCATATCTCTATCCAGAACTAACGCTGGAACCAGTAGCAAATCATTTAATGTCTTTTCCTGTCCTAATGAAACCGTTGTCTGTTCAGCAGACCTGCAAAATAATTTTCTTTTCCACACTCGTAAAGCTTTTAGAAATAGGAAGTTGAGTGGCAGGTAACGCAGCAAATTAAAGCCTGTTTTCAGTTTAGCGATCTTTTTTTTCATCGGACCCCCGCACCACTTCCCAGTTCTTTGAAAATTACCCCAAGTTTGTTTACCAGTTTTCGGCGCTCAAATTTTTCGTTCACATACCTGCGGCCATTTTCTCCCATTGCTATGGCCATCATTTGGTTATCTTTCAAATAGCGGATCTGCTGCACCAGCGAAGCGGGATCCTGAACATTAAAAATTAATCCGCTCTCTGAACGCCTGATAATCTCTTCTGCCTCACCGCCTAAACCAAGTAATACTGGCCTGCTGTTTGCCAAGCATTCAAAGAGTTTAGACGGTAACGTGAGGTTAAATAGAGGATCATTTATAAGTAAGACTAGACAGCAATTAAAAGCAGACATGTAATCTGCTGCTTCTTCCCTGGTGACCTGCCCTCTGAAGTAGATATTATTCAATTTTAAATATTTGGCTACTTCCGTCAGGCGCCGGTGATCGGCTCCGTCACCAACCACGATAAAAGCTAGATTTTGCTCATCCCGCATCAGGTTAGCAGCCCTAACCATTACTTCTAAACCTTGGGCAAGCCCCACGTTACCGGCATAACCAACAATAAAATGATTTGTTAAGTTCAGTTCAGCTCTAACTTTTTCTCCATTACCTTTTATTAATTGATCAAAATCAACACCGGCATGAATAACCCTGATCTTTGCTTCCTTAACACCAAGCCCTACCAAGTGATCGCGGTAACCCTCGGTCACCACTACTATTCGGTCCGCAGCCCGGTAAATTATTTTCTCCAATACTCTCATCACGGCTATAACCGAATTATTTTTTAGCTGGCCCAGCAGTACAGCAAAATCTATCCACAGGTCCCTTATTTCCGGTACAAATCTAGCCCTCTTCATTGTAGCTAATATTAAGCCGGCCAGGGCAACAAAAAAGGGTGGTGAACTGGCATAAACTGTTGTCGGCTTT
>CAZCHW010000272.1:0-3332 GCA_964498375.1 uncultured Syntrophomonadaceae bacterium
TACGCCCACTAGGTCCTGAACCTAGCGCGTCTGCCATTCCGCCACGCTCGCCTGTCTTTAACCTACCATGATATTATAACGATTTCGCTGCCGGGAATCAATAGGTAAAAAATAAATTATTTATTTAAGTCGCCGGAGCTATAATCTGAAGAGCCCCCGGAA
Source organism: uncultured Syntrophomonadaceae bacterium (assembly GCA_964498375.1). Classification (GTDB taxonomy): domain Bacteria; phylum Bacillota; class Dethiobacteria; order DTU022; family DTU022; genus JAABTH01. The sequence goes on from CAZCHW010000272.1 coordinate 163, forward strand.
TGACCGATACTTCGACCGGGAGATGTCCGACTACTTCACCATCAATATGAACAGGAACCTGATGATCGGCGTCAACAAAGTAACAAGTCCCTTTCCCTGTGATGATACCGCTGTCGGACAGGTGCCGTCCAGCCAACGCCCTGACGGCCAACATTGTAGTATCTGGAGTATTGCCTTTTCTAGCCACCAGCATATCAAGGGTTCCATCATCGATGCGCGCTTGTGGAGCTATTGAAAAACTTCCGCCGTAATTTGTTCCATTTGCAATTACCGCCAGCAGTGCTTTCTTTTCACAAAGATTAATTTCCGAGCCTTGGACGGTTACAGTAAAATGTTTAAACTCGACTAGCTCTTCTAAAAATGCAGCTACATAGGCCATATAACCCTTAATATTTTTATACTTCCCTGATGCCATTGCTGCAACAGCTGCATCAAATCCTACTCCGACAACATTTAGAAATAGACTACCGTTAACCTTACCCAGGTCAATTTTACGCGGCTGCCACTCGGCTAAACCTTTCAAAGCATCCTCCCAGTGACCGGGGATATTACAGGATCGGCGAAACCCATTTCCTGTCCCCAGAGGGAGCAGGCCGAACAAAGTCTTTTCCAGATCTATGCCATTTACAACTTCACGCAGAGTTCCGTCTCCACCAATTGCTACAACCAGTTCTGCCCCCTCTTTGACTGCTTTTTCAGCCAGGGCGACACCTGAACCTCTTTTTTCGGTATAGTAGTAAAGATATTTCTGCTTTGATTGGTAAAGCAACTCACTGATTAAAGGCCAAACCCGACCGGCATGGCCTCCTCCTGCGGTTGGGTTTATAATAAAGGCTGTATTATAGGGCAACTTAAACTTTTCTGCAATTCTGAGCATGATTTTTCCTGGACCGCCCTTAATATTTATTGATCTTCAGGTTCATTTGCTTTTGAAACATCAACTTTCGGAAGCAAGTGCTTCAATTCAATCGGCAATGGGAAAGCAATGATCGAACCTTGCTGGCTGGCAATTTCCGGCAATGTGCGCAGTAAACGCACATAAAAACCACCTTCCTGGGAATTTAGTATTGCTGCAGCTTCAGCAATTTTTCCGGCAGCCGCTTTTTCTCCTTCAGCCTGGACAATGACAGCCCTTCGTTCTCTTTCCGCTGTAGCCTGGCGCGAAATGGCTTTTTGCAAAGCTTCCGGGATCACTACGTCTTTAATTTCCACGGCTGTTACCTTGATCCCCCATGGATCGGTAGCGTCGTCCAGTATGCTTTGGATCTTTTGATTCAGTTTTTCTCTTTCCGATAAGAGTTCATCCAGCTCTGCCTGGCCGGCCACACTGCGCAGTGTGGTTTGAGCCAGCTGTGCTGTAGCCATCTTGTATTCCTCAACATTGTTAACAGCACGATTTGGATCAACAACCCGGTAATACACTACAGCATTTACACTCGTAGTCACGTTATCCCGGGTGATTACCTCCTGAGTTGGAACATCGAGGGTTATTATCCGCAAGGAAATACGAACGGTACGATCTACCAGTGGTATAACAAAAACAATACCCGGTCCTTTCTCGCCGATTAAACGGCCTAACCTGAAAACTACAAGCCTTTCATACTCACGAACAATCTTGATTGCCGAAGTAACAAAGAAAAGGAGCACTACTAGTATCGGAAAAAGGATACCGATTTCAAGTAAAAGATCTAACATATCGTTCAACCTCCTGTTGATGTGATTTTCTAATTATAACCTGGCTGGTAAGCTAACCAGGATGCCTATTATATTAAGGTAGGTTTCGGTTTAATGGCCGGACCCACAGCTTTAAAGATTCAGCTTTAACCACTTCTATCTCTGTGCCTTCAGGAATAAAGCTTCCTTCTGAACTCCGGGCTTTCCAGATTTCACCTCTTGCCTTGATCATACCCTCCGGATCCAGGTCACTCACAGCAACCCCTGTTTTTGGGGCATTAAAAAACTCACTGCCATCACGCCACTTTTTACGGCTGTCAATCACCCGCTGGGCTACAAATATAATGACAATTAACAAACCGATAATTGTACCAACAACAGTAATTAAAAAGGTAGTGTACCATTCCCTGGCCATCAATGGTTCCATGGGCAGTAAAATTGCTCCGGCAATCATCGATACGGCACCTCCAATTCCCAGTATGCCAAACCCTGAGGTAAATATTTCGGCAACAATCAGACCGGCTCCGAGCAACAATAACACGACACCGGTGGTGTTTGTATCAAACAGCCCAATCCCGTAAATACCGAGAACCACCATAATCACCCCGGATACTTCAGGAACAATTGTTCCCGGCGCACTTAATCCGAAGTAAATTGCCAGTAAGCCAGCCATCAGGATTAAAAATGATATTTGGGGATCACTCAACCAGTTCTGTAATCTTTCACTGGTTGTCATTGAACCACTTATAATTGGTGCGTTTGAAGTATCGAGGCGGTAGAGTTCGCCTTGCTTGATAATTGTTTCGCCGTCCAATATGCTCAGCAGTTGATCAATCCCACCGGCCAGGTATTCTATGACCCCTTCTTCAATTGCTTCATGCGCACTCAGGGTCAGGTTTTCAGTGACAAATTTTTCAGCAATATCAGGCGGACGCCCTTTTTCAATTGCCATACTGCGCAGATGTGTTGCATAAAATATAACCGTTTTCTCATTTGCCGGTTCCGTTCCTTCAGGTGAAAAGGTAATTGGTTGCGCAGCTCCCACAGTTGTACCTGGAGCCATGGCGGCAATATCGGAGGAAATAAGGATGAATGCCCCTGCAGAACCAGCTATTGCTCCTGACGGCGCAACCAGAACTGCTACCGGAAGAGGAGCATTTAAGAAGAGCTGATTGATCTCCAGAGTTGCATCAACTAATCCGCCCGGAGTATCCATAATAATTACTAGCAATTGGGCATTTGCATCTATTGCAGCACTGACCTGGCGCTGCAGATAATTTTTCTGCCCTGTCGTTATAGCTCCCTGAAGCTCAACAGTATAGACAGGATCAGGTTCTGTGGCCTGAGCCTGCACACTATCTCCCGGAGAGATTTGTGCCAGGGTGAGGATTATTATTACAGCTAATATCATACTTAATCGATGTTTCACTGTTCTACCCTCCCAACTGTCTTAATTATACAGCAATTAAGAACTAATATAAAGGTAATCGACTTGC
>CAZCHW010000273.1:0-3331 GCA_964498375.1 uncultured Syntrophomonadaceae bacterium
GAACGAAATGAACCAGGAAAATAACTACGCGAGTGCTGAATCCTCAACTTACTATCCCAAGGCCGACCTTGGCAAGCGAATTCTCGCTTATGTAATCGACTGTATAATCGGCGGTTTGCCGGGGGCGATAGCTGTTCCACTTGTCTTAATCCCTTTTTTTACAGTAACTCGCAGCTATGATTATTACAATGGGTTTGCACGGAGTGGGCCCAATGTTGTTCTGATTATTCTGATCGTAATGACAGTTCTGCTGGCCCTGGGCTGGGGGTTTTTTTACTTTCTGTTCAGGGATGGTTTTGGTAAAGGACAAAGCTGGGGTAAAAAAATTTGCGGCTTGATGGTTGTTAACCTTGACGATAACCGGCCTTGCAATAAAAGCAAGTCATTTGTCCGCAATATCTTTGCCTGGATTATTACTGCGGTGGCCAGCTGGGTGCCAGTCCTGAATCTCCTCGCTTCATTTGTGGAGCCGATTGTCGCTATGGTTCATGAAAAAGGGCACAGGGTTGGTGATATGGTAGCCCGCACCCAGGTAATCAACATAGAGCATTACCGGCCTGATAACCTTTAAGGGGGTGTTGTATGTAACAAAAACCAGTTTAAATATCTATTTTAAAACCTGACAAAAAAAGAAAGGAGAAATGTGATGTTCAGACGTTTAACTCATTTTTTTGTCGCTTTGGTTCAGAAGTACTTGCCTGACCCGTTTCTTTTTGCAGTAATTCTTAGTTTTATAGTTTTCATTGGTGGTATATTACTAACCGATAGCTCTGCATACCAAATGGTTCAGCATTGGGGCGGCGGCTTTTGGAGTCTGCTTACATTTGCTATGCAAATGGTCCTGGTGCTGGTAACCGGACATGCTCTTGCCAACAGCGCTCCCATCAAGAAAGTTTTACAAACCATTGCTTCTGCTGCCAAGACTCCTGTTGGGGCAATTATGATCACTGTATTTGTAGCAGCGATAGCAAGCTGGATCAACTGGGGTTTCGGCCTTGTTGTTGGTGCTCTTCTGGGCCGGGAAATGGCACGCCAGGTTAAAGGTGTAGATTACCGGCTTTTGATTGCCGGTGCCTACATGGGATTTCTTACCTGGCACGGCGGTCTGGCAGGATCAATTCCTTTGGCTCTGGCTACTCCAACTGACTGGTCCTTTGAGCTGACCGGAGGAATTACGGTAGGGCAAACCATATTTGCCGGCTATAATTTAATCATTGCTATAGTTCTAATCGTTACCCTGCCTTTCCTGGTCAGGTTCATGATCCCCTCCAAAGATGAAACTTTTGAAATAGATCCTGCCTTGCTGGAATTGAAGGTTGAAGTTGAGGACAAAGACAAGCAAAAAACTCCGGCAGAAAAAATTGAAAATTCACCGGTTATTTCAATAATATTATCCGTCGGGGCGATTGTCTATCTTATATATTATTTTGGCGAAGGCGGCGCTCTGAACCTGAACATTGTTAACTTCATCTTTCTCTTTGCCGGGATTCTCTTCCACTGGACTCCACGCCGCTATATTACTGCTCTTTATGAAGCCGTTAAAGGATCCGGGGGTATTATCTTGCAGTTCCCCTTTTACGCTGGCATCATGGGGATGATGACCGGGTCAGGTTTGGCCGCCCTGATCTCCCAATGGTTTGTCAATATCTCAACTGAATTTACGTTCCCATTTTTTGCCTTCCTTAGTGCAGGAATCGTAAACTTCTTTGTTCCTTCCGGTGGCGGGCAGTGGGCAGTTCAGGGTCCGATTATGATTCCGGCAGCCCTGGAACTGGGTGTTGACACGGCACGCTCTGCCATGGCCATAGCCTGGGGTGATGCCTGGACTAACATGATCCAACCCTTCTGGGCATTGCCAGCACTTGGCATAGCCGGCCTGAATGCTCGTGATATTATGGGTTATTGCATCATTGCCCTGCTTTATTCCGGAATCATTATCTCGCTTGGTCTTCTATTTCTCTAGCCGGAATATGCAGGTATTCTTGCAAAAAGCTGAGCGGAGCCGCAAAGAGGCTCCGCTTTTAGATCGTCTACTTCGCAGATTACTCAGGACAGCAAGTTCAAGGCTATCAGATAACGGTAAATATGCAGCCCAATGTTAAGCTGTAAGGCATCAACCGGGCAGAGCGGGTTAAGACCTGTGAGTTTATGTACCTGTTCGAGCCTGTATTTCATGGTATGGCGATGGACATAAAGCAGTTCAGAGGCTTTTTTTATACTGCAGGTTTCGAGATACTGCTGCAAAGTATTTACAAGCGAGCCGTCGCAACTAATATCATAGTTAAGCAAAGGTGAGGTCGTTTCCTCGTAAATATTTCTTAAAGTTTCAACGTTTTTAATATCCATAATCAACCGGTACAGGCCGAGCTCCTGGTATGAAACGATATTTTTCGGATAAACTAATTTTAAACGGGCTGTATGCAGGGCTTTCGCGGCCTCATCCAAAGCTATATTGAAGGATGTAATATCGCTGTGGCTGTTGCTGATACCGGCTATGGGATTAAGCCCTGGAAAATAAACTTTTAAATCGGGAAGCAGTTTGTTCAGACTCTCTTTCAGCGATTTATTCCGTATTTTGTCTCGCTTGTTCGATTGGACGAGCAGGACCACAAACTGATCGGGAGGACCGACGATTAAAGAAAAATTGAACTGTCTCAGTTTTCGTATAATTAAGGGGACAATCTTTTTGTAAAGGTCTGCTTGCTGATCAGAATCAGGATTGTCATGCTCCTGGTCAGATCCGGGCAGGTAAATATCAATTACCTCGGTTGGTTCTCTGGGATCAATACCAAATTTTAGCAAATCCAAGTGTAACTCGCCAGGATTGTCGCTGCTGTCAAGTTTGTTCCAGAGCAGCTGCATCGATTTAATCTGCTCTTCTAACCAGTTCGAGCTGCCGCCCTTAATTAGGTCATGATCATCTTCACGTTGATCATGAATTAGCCTGTTTAACAAAACCCTGGTCAGGCTTTTAAAGCTCACATCCTGGGGGATCTCAATTAATGGAATATTCTTTTCCATAGCGAAACGGATAAATGTTTCTGGAATATTTTTTAGATAATAACCGGTCTGGATAGCAACGGCTGCAAGTTTACGGGCAGCAAACAGCTCGATCATACCTTGCAGTTTTTCAGCGCTTTGCAGGTTAAAATCGTGGGCGGTGGTAATCAATAGTTCTCCCGGTTCAATATGGCTTAAATCGTCAAGAATTTCAAGGATGTTCACCCATTCGATTTCGTTTTGCATACCGGCTTCACCGGTCAGTAAACGGCACTTGTTGAAAACTTCAAGTTTGAGCGCCTCATTGACTGTTACTGGCATAGTTATATCT
>CAZCHW010000274.1:0-3287 GCA_964498375.1 uncultured Syntrophomonadaceae bacterium
TTATTATTTACCTGAAATAATTAGACCCGGGAGAGGTTATCCTTGAAGATACAGGTTAAAGAAGAAAACTTAGCTTCCCTGACGGCCTTCCCTGCGGGGGCAGGCCGTCTGCTTTGCTGGCCGGTAATTTTTTCCCTGCCGGTCTGGATTGAAACCTGGTGGAGTAATTTTGGGTCGGAGCGTTACCAGCCGGCTCTTTATTCAGTTTGGGAAGGATCTGAGCTGATCGGTCTGGCCCCGCTGATGGCCGATGGGAAAAAAGCGCGCCTGATCGGCAGTGCCGATGTTTGCGATTACCTCGATTTTATTACCCTTGCTGGAAAAGAGGAGCAATTTTTCTCTGCCCTCCTGCCCGCCCTTTCTGCTGCAGGTTTTACAGAACTTGAACTGGAGGCACAACGGCCGGAAGCGGCCATTTTTACCGGTTTTTTCGGTTCTTCCGCCCATAAAACTTTCCGCGGCCGGTTCGAAGCCGAAAATGAAGCTCCACAGATTATCCTCCCGGCCGATTGGAACAGCTACCTGATGCAGCTCAGTAAAAAGCAGCGCCATGAAGTGCGGCGTAAATTGCGCAAACTTGAAAGCGAATCATCATCATACCGTTTTCGCGTGATTGGCGAGCCGGGAGAAACTAAGCACGAAGACCCAATAGATTACCTGCCCCTTTTTCTCGATCTGTTCCTTGAGAATTCAGATAAAGCCGATTTTCTAACTGACCGCCGGCAGAATTATTTCCGGCAGCTAATTCGTGCCACCGCTGCTGCGGGGTTAGCTCGTTTTGCCCTGCTTGAGATTGATCAACAGCCGGCTGCAGCGCTTCTGTTTTTCAGTTATGCAGGGCGGGTCTATCTCTATAACAGCGGGTACAGTTGCAAGTATGCAGCGCTCAGCGCCGGGCTGATCTCGAAAATATTATTGATTAAAGACAGCATCATTCGGGGCAAGACTGTTTTTGATTTTCTTAAAGGCCCTGAAATATACAAGAACCGTCTCGGGGGTAATTCCGTGCCGGTTTACCGGGCCATTGTTGAGCTCAGTTAGCCCTTGCCCCGGCTATTGAGCTCCCTGCGGACAGGTTTTGGCGGCCCGGTTGCCAGGGGCGGGGAGGTTGCATCATATCAGGAAACATCAACTGGCTTTAATCAGCCTGCACAGTTCACCTGTCGGAGCAATGGGCACTAAAAATACCGGCGGTATGAGCGCCTACCTGCTTGGTCTTTCGTCTGCTTTGGCTGCGGAGGGACACCAGGTTGATCTATTTACCCGCAGTAACCGCCGGGTTGAGGCGGTTCATACACTGGGCCGGCGAGTGCGTCTCTTTGAACTAAACGATCGACTTGGCCCCCTGGCAAAAGAGGAAATTTATCCAGAGAGGGCCAAAATTACCGCCGCTCTGCTAAGCCTGTTCAGGCGCCGGAATCTGCGATACAGCGTAATATTCAGCCATTATTGGCTATCCGGCCTGGCCGGAGCGGAAGCGGCCGCTGTTTTGAATTTACCTCACCTGATCATGTTTCATACACTTGGACGGGCTAAAATGGAAAGTTGCCCGGCCGAACAGGAGCCAGCCCAGCGCCTGACAGCAGAAGAAACCCTGGCTCAGCAGAGCAGCCTGGTTGCCGTTGCTTCGCTCAGTGAAAAAGAGCGGCTGTTAAATTACTACAATCTCCCTGCCGAAAAGGTTATTTTGCTCCCAGCCGGTTTTAACCGTCACCTTTTCAGGCCCTGCGACCGCAGGACTGCCCGGTGTAAACTTCGCTGGCCGGCCAGGGAAAAAGTAATTCTGGCCGTTGGGCGCCTGGAACCGCTTAAAGGTTATGATCTGCTTATACAGGCACTGGCCCGGCTTTCTTTACCGGATCAGTGGCGCCTGGTCATTGTGGGTGGTGACAGGGCTGAAGCCCGGCGCCTTTCTGCGTTACGCAACCTGGCCGCTGACTGCCGGATAAAAAAGCGGGTTAGCTTTACCGGTCCGGTGCCGCACCGGCTATTGCCTTTATACTATAGCGCAGCCGATTTAACCGCGATAACCTCCACCTATGAAAGCTTCGGCCTTGTAGCCCTAGAATCTCTGGCCTGCGGCACCCCGCTGGTTGCCGGTCTGGTTGGGGTAATTCCCGAGCTGGCAGCTGCCTGCCCTGAAACTGCAGCAGTAACCGTGGTTAATCAGCGTGAACCGGCTGCCTGGGCAGACGCGATCAGCAATTATTTTCAGAACCGGCCAGCCGGACAGGGTCAGTACGAAGATCTGCTGGCCCCCTACAGCTGGCCGTACAGCGCCGGTAAACTTGACGGGCATCTTACCCGCCTGCCCTGAAGCTGGTCCCGAAAAGTTTCGGGAGCTCATCCGGTTTGCCTTAACCGCCCTATCTAGATTAAAATATAAAAGTTAATAAAGAGTTGAAGGAGCCTGAACAGACCGATGGATGAAAAAAAAGTCGACATTATGATTATCGCCCCTCATCCCGACGATGCAGAATTTGGCGCTGCCGGATCAGTAGCCCGCTGGATAAAAGAAGGAAAAACAGTAGCATATATAATTTGCACCGATGGGAGTAAAGGCAGCAGTGATTATTCCGTTAAGCCGGCTGAACTGGCGGCAGTCCGGAAAAAGGAACAGCAGGCAGCCGCCGCATTGCTAGGTGTTAATGAGGTGGTATTTCTTGCCTACGAAGATCAGACTCTCGAGGATACCCCGCAGTTTCGTAAGGAACTGGTCCGCTGGATCCGCACATTCAAGCCTGACACCCTGGTAACGGCTGATCCGTACCGCCGTTATATCTGGCACCGCGACCATCGCATCACCGGCCGGGTTGTGCTTGATGCGGCATTTCCCTATGCCCGTGATCACCTTTCCTATCCCGACTTTTTTGAGGCCGGCTTGATGCCCCACAAGGTCCGGGATATTCTGTTCTGGGCCAGTGAAGAGCCGAACTACTATTCCGATGTTACCGAAACCTTTGACACCAAACTGGCTGCCCTGCGTTGCCATGAAAGCCAGGTGGGCGGCCATCACTTTGCTTCGGTCGAGCAGTGGCTGCGTCAGCGGGCCCGGGATGCAGCTGCCGAGCAGGAATTTGAACTGGCTGAAGCTTTTTACCGGGTCGAAATTCCCTGGTAAGATTGCCCTTCATTATAATCTTTAGGACCAGGTCACATCGCCGTAAAGGTTGCTGTCATAGCCGCGAGCCAGGAAAGCTTCAATAAGCTGTCGCTCAGTTCCTACAGTAGTGGGGGTGCCGTGCCCCGGAAATATTTTGGTCTGGTCGGGCAGGGTTAAAATCTTT
>CAZCHW010000275.1:0-3278 GCA_964498375.1 uncultured Syntrophomonadaceae bacterium
AGGGTTAAAATCTTTTCCCTGATTGAAGCAAGCAGGGTGCGGAAATTGTCTGCAGATGAAGTTTTCCCCGGACCGCCCGGGAAAATTGTATCACCGGCAATTAACAAATCCCCGATTTTTAAGCATACACCGCCCTCGGTATGACCGGGCGTATGAATTACTTCAACGCGAAGGCGGCCGCATTCAATAATATCGCCCTGTTCAAGCAGCCGGTCCGGCTTAAGCGGTAGCAGCGGAGCATCATCGCGATGCACTGCCAGGCTGGTCTGCAGAGCTTGATAGAGCTCTTCGAGGGCAAAAAGATGATCTGGATGTCCGTGAGTAATCAGCAGGCCGGCCACTTTGGTCCCGGCCAGTCGAGCTTTAATCGCATCGACACCGCCCGGCGCATCAATCAGCAGGCATTCTTCGCTTTCCCGGTAGCAGAGAATATAGGCGTTGGTGCCGTATGGTTCTGTTTCGAGTCTGTCAAGAATCAGCTCTTTCTCTTCTACAAGGGTAATAAATGCTTTTTCTGTCAAGGTTGGTCAGTCCTCTCTCTAAAGATTTGGCCTTTACCTAATAATTCGGATTTAAAGGAAACACTCCTTTTTTTTAGTCGAATATTTCCCTAAAAATGAAAGTTAGGTTATAATATTTCGTGGAATTAAACTCAACACTATTTGCAGGAAGAGGGATCAGGCAATGTCTAAGATAAAGATCGCCATCGTCGGGGTCGGTAATTGCGCCGGCGCCCTGATACAGGGGATTCATTACTACCAGGATAAAACAGAAGAAGAAGCTGTAGGGTTAATGCACTGGGCTATCGGCGGATACAGGCCCTTTGACATAGAAGTGGTTGCCGCTTTTGATATTGACAGGCGCAAAGTGGGGCTTGATGTGAACGAAGCTATTTTTGCCCCGCCCAACTGTGCTGTCCGGTTTTTCTCCGATGTACCTCTGGCAGGAGTAAAAGTGCAAATGGGGAGAATTCTGGACGGTTTATCTGATCATATGGCCAACTTCGAAGAAGAATATACTTTTTTGCCGTCCGATGCTAAAGAGCCGGATCGCGACGAGGTAATTGACCTGTTGCGTCAAAGCGGTGCAGAGGTAATGCTTAACTACCTGCCGGTTGGTTCAGACCAGGCAGCCCGTTTTTACGCAGAGTGTGCCTTAGAGGCGGGGGTTGCCTTTATCAACAATATACCGGTATTTATTGCCAGCGATCCCGAATGGGCGGCCCGTTTTGCCGCGAAGAAGGTGCCGATTATCGGTGACGATATTAAATCTCAGCTCGGGGCGACCATTATTCACCGGGCTTTGGCAGAGCTTTTTAACAAGCGTGGGGTCAAGCTTGACCGCTCATACCAGCTTAACACGGGCGGTAATACCGACTTTCTGAATATGACCAATCACGACCGCCTGGCTTCCAAGCGCATTTCTAAAACCGAAGCAGTGCAGTCGGCTGCCGGCCGCCGCCTTGCTGATCGCGATATTCACATTGGGCCGAGCGATTATGTGCCCTGGCAGAAAGACAACAAGGTTTGCTTTTTGCGCATGGAAGGAGAAATATTCGGTAATATTCCGATTAACCTGGAATTGCGCTTAAGTGTCGAAGATTCACCTAACTCAGCTGGTATCGCCATTGATGCAATCCGCTGCTGCAAAGTTGCCCTGGATCGGGGCGAGGGCGGAATTCTTGAAGGCCCATCGGCATTTTTTTCCAAGCACCCACCCCGCCAGTTTCCCGACTACCAGGCCTGGCAGCTGACCGAAGAATTTATTAAAGGAAACAAGTAAACAGGGAATCTTCACTGCAGACAAGCTTTAGATATTAAGGAGTTCTGATAATATGGGTCTGGTTTTTATCTCTTCATTAACGGTAGCTTTCTCGGGAGCAATGATGCCGGGACCTCTATTAACCTATACGATCAGACAGTCACTGAATAATAATCCCTCTGCCGGTTTTATTATTATAAGCGGCCATGCTTTACTTGAATTTCTGTTGATCATTCTGATATTTTCTGGTTTCGATTTAATCTTACAGTCAACGTTGGTACAGATACTGATCGGGTTGATCGGCGGTTTGCTGTTGGTTTACATGGGGGCAGACATGATTGTCAGCGCTTACAAAAACAAGGTTGAAATTAGCACCGATCCCACCCAAAGCCAGACCAAAAATATGTTGTTTTCAGGTTTTCTGATCAGCGCCGCCAACCCGTATTTCATCCTCTGGTGGGCTGTAATCGGGCTTGGTTTTTTAATCCAGGCATACAAACTTTTCGGGCTCGCCGGTGTTGCTGCTTTTTTTTTCGGACATATCCTTGCTGATTACATCTGGTATGGTGCCGTTTCCATGATCACTGGTAAGACAGGCCGCTTTATCAAAGGCACTTACTACCGCCTGCTGATTGCCTTTCTCGGTGCAGTACTTGTTTTCTTCGGCGGCAGCTTTTTCTACAACGCCTTTTTAATTATTTCCTGATTATTGCCATTTTATATAACTGCTGTTAGAGCGAGCGGCCCAGTTCGAATCCTTCACGAATTGCCTCGGTTATTTTACGCGGTTTTTTTACATCGCCAATCAGGTGCAGCTCCGGCACCAGGTTTTCCAGTTCTTCCGCCAGACTGTCATTTGCTTTTGCACCAACTGCCAGAACCACTGTATCGGCAGGTAAAATTGTTTTTTCACCGCCAGTTTCCACCTCAACCCCGGCTTCACTGATCTTTTGCACAATACTGCCGTCAATCACCTTTACACCGGCACGGCGAATACACTGTAGGGTCACCCAGCGGGTGCTGATACCAATATCGCGTCCGATTCCCTTTTCCAGCTCAACCAGGGTGACATCACGGGTGCCCCGGTTGATCAGTTCTTTCAGGCGACCCACTTCTTCAGCATCATGTTCAAAAAGAAATTTCAGGTTGTTGGCCGAAAGGGTGCCCATCGCAGCGATATGCAGAGCCGTTTCGCAGCCAACCGAACCGCCGCCGATGACCACTACTTTTTTCCCGGGAATCACAGAGCCGTCAAGCGCTTCAAGGGCAGAAACTACTTTGCCGGGAGTTTCCACGGGGAAAGGTACTTTTGCCGGTTTGCTGCCTGTGGCAAGGACCACCAGATCAGCATTTTCGCCTGCCACTTCCATTGGCCCGGCCTCCCGGTTTAAAAGAATTTCCACCCCCAGGCGAGGCAGCTGGTTTTCGTAAAATTCCAGCAGGGTTATAAAATCTTCCTTGCCGGGAGGCATCGCCGCATAACGCAGGTGACCGCCCAGGCGGGCTGCTTTCTCCCA
>CAZCHW010000276.1:0-3275 GCA_964498375.1 uncultured Syntrophomonadaceae bacterium
TTTAATAAAGGGATTCAATTCTCCACCGGTTTTGTTGAATTCGTACAATCCGCCCTATTATGAAGAATATATTAACCGGCTTGGTTTTGAAAAACAATTTGATCGCTTTGCCTATTATTACGATATTAGCAAAGGACCAAATGAAAGATTAGGCCGGGGTGTTGAACTGGCTAGTAAAAGGTATGATTTTACTGTTCGTCCATTGAATATGCGCAAACTTGAACGTGAAATAGAAATTGTTAAACAGGTTATTGAAGAAGCAATGCCTGACTGGCCGGATATGATTCCTCCCGGGGACGAAGAGCTTTCTGCAGAGGTAGAAAAATTGCGCCAGCTGGCTATTCCTGAACTGGTTCTATTTGCCGAAAACAGCGCGAAAGAGTGTCTCGGGTTTTCTGTTACATTGCCCGATTATAACCAGGTCTTACGCTATCTTAATGGACGATTACTACCCTTTGGCTTTATCAAATATTTATGGTTTAGAAGAAAAATTAATGGAGTACGCCTTTTTGCTCTTTTTGTCACAGCAAAAGGGCGCAGAAGGGGCGTTTCAGCTGCTCTATATTACTACACTATGCTTAATGCCTATAAGTTGGGTTATACTAATGGAGAAGGTTCTACAATACATGAATTTAACCAGCGTATGAATATAGATGCCCGCAAAGCGGGCGGGGAATTATATAAAATATACCGAGTTTATCAACTGCCCTTATAATTGTTTTTTCAGGAGGTTACTAATGAGTAACGACAGCTGGATGATTGAGCAGAATCAAAATATAGACTTTGTAATAGCAAAAACTGACGATCATATGATCAAACCTGAACCTTTACTTGATCGGGTTAGACGGGCTGCCACCGGAGAGAATACAATCACTTTTGTTGGTTCAGCTGCCGGAAAGGGAGATCAGGAAAGCCTGACCATGACCTGGAGTGAACTACACAGCGATGCTCTGGCGATGGCAGCAGTACTGCAGAGCAAAGGCGTCAAAGATGGTGACCATGTTGCCCTGCTTGGCCCAACTACACGAAGCCTTGTTACTGCAATCCAGGCGGTATGGTTGGTTGGCGGCAGCGTAAGTATGCTGCCAATACCGATGAGGTTTAGTTCAGTCGAGGAGTTTGCCAATCAAGCCAGAGCCCTGATGCAGTATGGCGATATCAGCATGTTATTGCTTGATCCCGCACTGGCTGCTTTTTATGAAGTTAAACCAGGCGACCCTCAGGTTTTACTGCTCGATCAGCTTGAACCAGGCCCGGATAGCCCGGATGGTGACCAGTATCAACCGATCGAATATAACCCTGATCGTTTGGCTGTTTTGCAATTTACTTCCGGTTCGACGTCAAGCCCTAAAGGAGTTATGCTGACGCATCGAATTTTGGAAGCGAACATCAGTGGAATGGTTGAAGCCTCCAAAAGTTTACCTTCGGATACATTCGTTTCGTGGCTCCCGCTCTATCACGACATGGGTCTGGTCGGATTGTTGTTCGTACCCATGACTGTTGGATGCTCCCTGGTTCTGGCCTCACCCCAGGATTTCCTGTCCCGCCCGGCTGATTGGCTGCGCTGGCTGCACAGGTATAACGGAACGGTAACCTCCGGACCGAATTTTTCCTGGGTTTTAGCAGCACGAGCATTCCAGAGAATGACTGATACTAAAGAAATACTTGATTTGTCCAGGGTCAGAATTGCGCTTAGTGGCGCTGAACCGGTCGACCCGGCGGTAGTGGAAAAGTTAATTGAGGTTTCAAAACCACATGGATTCAGGGGAGAAGCGGTCTTTTGCGCTTTCGGTATGGCCGAACTTTCATTAGGCGGCACTTTTCCACCGCCGCTGCGCGGTATGGTTACTGATGCAGTCGATCGGAATGCTCTCGAAGAAGAAAAGGTGGCCAGACCAGCAGATCCTGCTGAGCCAGGGACAAGGCGCTTTCCTTTGCTCGGTAATCCTATCCCCGGATTAGAAATGAGAATATGTGATCCTGCAAGCGGGGCATTAAGGGGTTTACGGGAAGTTGGCGAACTGGAAATCAGGGGAACATCAGTAATGTCTGGATACTATAAAAGAGAAGATTTAAATGAGATACTATTTCACGATGGCTGGTTGAAAACCGGTGATCTGGCCTACTTTGTCAATGGGCCAGACGGTGGTCCTCCGGAATTAATCCTCTGCGGGAGAATTAAAGATGTAATAATTGTCGGTGGGCGAAATATCTTTCCCGAAGATATTGAAAGAGCAGTCGGCAAAGTTGAAGGGGTCCGGGCTGGCAATGTAATTGCTTTCGGTATTGAAGGCAACAAACGTAAAGAGTCCATTGTTGTGGTTGCTGAAGCGAGAACAGAAGATTTGAAGGCAGTACGAAGAGCAGCACGCGAACAGGTTATCGGCGTTGTCGGTTTTCCTCCCCGTGATGTTGTGCTTGTGCAGCCGGGCACATTGCCAAAAACCAGCTCCGGAAAATTGCAGAGGGCGTTGTGCCGAAGCCAGTATCAGAAAAAAGAACTGAAAGTGCTGGACCCGCAGGTGTAATAAACTGTGAAAGAATAAGATAGAAGCAGACAGGTAAAGTTAAAGGGCAGACTGAAAAGGCTGCCCTGTTTTATTTGAAGGCGTCTAGTAGAATCCAAAAAGAAGTGTGATCAAAAAACCTGAAATCATTACCACGGCCAACATCGGCAGGGTGGGCAAAATTATTTTTTTTATTTCTACCTCGTAATATTCCTTGGTTAAGGAAAAACAGGGATGAGCCGGAGAAATAATATGACCGGCAGTTGAGCTTGCGAATAGAAATGCCAGGTATGCCCCGTATACCAGCGGTTCCTCAGGAAGCAGTGGCATGAACATGGGAAAAATAACTGCGACACTGGCAGAATTGTCACCGGTTAACATACCGACTAAAAATGGAATAGTGGCAATCAACACGATAACCGGTATTCCCATACCCACCACCAGGGTGGTCAGATCGGCTACCACTTCGGATTGTGTCAGCATCTCTTTGTAAATCATGATGCCGGCTATAACAAAAGCAACAGGCAGTTTAACCCCTGGAATAATTATAGTTCTGATCCGGTTCTTGACTGCCTGCAGGCGGTTGTGAGAGGGGAGATAGTTGATGAGTGCAATTGTAACTCCGATTACCAGCGCGAGGGGAAAGTAAATATCAAATATAACTACTAAAACTAATATAACAACCAGGGGAAAGACACTTTTTAGCAGTTGTCCAAGCTTGCTGATCGAAAAGGAAAAACCGCTGGTTGTAGAATTGTATCCCCGGAA
>CAZCHW010000277.1:0-3268 GCA_964498375.1 uncultured Syntrophomonadaceae bacterium
CGCTACCGGGAAGAAGGTATCAATGATACGCTGTCCGGTAATCATTGGAATATGGGGGCCCAGTTTTTCTTTATAGGGCCGGCCTTTCCGAATGGGCCAGCGTTGCATCATCTGTAAATCAACATTGCCGTTTTCTGTTTCCAGAACAGCAACAGTGTCAACCACAGTCACTTCGCAACTGCTGATTTCTTTAATGGTTCCCGGCGCAGTTCCCGGGGGCACCATGATACGGTGCTCCACCAGGGTGGTTTCCTGGACAGTGCCGATCACATCACCAGCTTCGACCCGATCGCCAACCTTTACCCTGGGAACAAAATGCCACTTGCGATCACGGTCTAAAGGGTTAACCTCAACCCCGCGGGTGATATAATCTCCGACCTGTTCGCGGATTGCATCAAGCGGGCGCTGGACCCCGTCAAAAATCGCTTCGATCAACCCGGGCCCGAGCTCTACACTAAGAGGATCACCGGTAGTATAAACCGGTTCACCCGGCCCAAGCCCACCTGTCTCTTCATAAACCTGAATTGAAGCCTGATCGCCATGCAGCTCAATAATCTCACCGAGCAAACGAGCATCGCTAACCCTGACCATATCATACATCCGGGCGCTACCCATCTGGTCAGCTATGACCAGGGGACCGGATACTTTTGTAATCCTGCCAACGTCCAAGTTATCAACCTTCTTTCCTGAAAAGAATATCAGCACCGATCGCTTTCTCTACATTGTGCTTGATCTGTTCCATGCCAATTCCGAGAGTTCCTTTACTGTTAGGGATTAAAACCACAGCAGGCAGGAATCTTCGGTTTAATTCATCAATTACGTCGGTAATCTCAGCAGCCAGTTCTTCGGTTATAAAGATCACCCCGTATTCTTCAGCAACAAGCTTTTTGATTACCGCCAGGGCTTTTTCACTGCTGGTGACCGGATAAGTATCCACCCCGATTGTTTTAAAACCAAGGATTGAATCCTTGTCACCGATAACGGCAATTTTATATGTAGACATCGCGTAATCGCTCCCTGATCGCTTCAGCAGGCAGTTTATTGATCTTACCCACCAGAACCAAGCGGATATTTTTAATTTCCATTTCCTTAGCCCAGAGGTAACCAACCAGAGGTTCCAGGCCGAAGGCGGTCCATTTTCCCTGCTTCAGGTAAGCTGTTATAAAATCATCAGATAATTTTTCCAACCGTGAAGCAGTCCCTTTTTCCAGCCAGTCCCGTACGCCTTCACCGATCAGGTCTGCATACTGAGTCATGGCCAGTGAATTAATTAGAGTTTCCAGCGGTTCGTCAACCAGGGGGAGCAGGCGATCGAAAGTAATTAAACCACCGGGCAGGAGCACTTTACGTAAAAATTCTCGGTCAAGGCCCATTCTTTTAACTCGGATCAGCGACTTCAGGTTGGTCAAATCAATCTGCCTGGTAAACAGACCTTCAAGAAATGTCGATTTGTTTTCCGCTGCCAGACCAATAAGCTGACCGTACAGAACCCGATCAAGGCTTAAATCTATAGCTTGCGGATCACGGTTTACAGAAAACTCTTCAATGATTTTTTCCGCAGCAAGCCGTAATTGCGGCGACAAATCCCGGTAGTCATCTTCACTGACCGCATGCTGTAATTTTTCTATCTGTAAGGTGCCGGCCGGAATCAGGATATCGCTGCTGATTCCTAAAAAGCGGGCTTTAAAGAGAACCTTCAGATTGTGGATATCGTAACGAAAAGCCAATGCCGCCACCAGATCGGGGCGCGGCGCTATACCAAGAACCGTTTGAAAAACGTGCTGCAACTCAGCTGACAGCATCGATTCAAAGTCGTGCACTGAAGAAAGTTCACTGACAGCATTAGCGTAGTCGGTTTCTGCCAAGATCTTTAAAGTGTCTTCAGCTGAAGAGGCATCGATCATCCTGTCAAAACGGTTTTTTTCAATCAGCCGGGTTTCCAGAGCACGAATCCGCCCGACTGCATAAGCGTACACTGTATCATTTAGAGCCATTTCTATCGCTGCTCTCCCTTCCCGGAGGGAAGCTTTCCCATTATTTAAAAAGCACTGCTGCTACTTCCGGTTCAAGCTCGTCCCGTTTCATAGCCAGTAGCGCCTCAAATGAACAGTTTACCTCTACTCCATCGGTCAACAAAACAAAGCCTCCCCGGATATCCCTTGTTTCTTCAGCCGGTTTCAGCTCACCCTTTTTTCCCTGGCTGCGCAAGGCTTCATTGACATCCTGCCAGAAACTTTGCGGCAACCTTTGGCAATCTTTAGCAGAGCAGGCTACATTTTCAGTGCCTGACTCGCTAAAACTTAATAACATTTTTTTTAGCAAAGCCTGATAGGCTTGATCATCAAGATTGGTCAGCTCGTCCAGGGTTTTACTGAAGGCTTGCGCAATTAAGCTCTGCTTGGTGGCCAGCAGGTCTTTACGTGACTCAAGCTGGGCTATACCAAGAATCCTGCGCTTCTGCTCTTCTGCTTCCTTGCCGGCCTGATCTAAAATCTGTCTCTTTTGGCGCTCAGCTTTCTGCCGGGCTTCGTCAACTACTGCTCCGGCACTAACCCTGGCTTCAGCTTTTATATTTTCAGCTTTGGATTGTGCGTCATCGAGAACTCGCCCGATGATCCGCTCAGCTCCTTCTGTCATGCTACTCACTCCCTTTATACCGGAATACCGAAGAGCAGCATGATTGAAGCCAACAGCGCCAACACTGCATATGTTTCAACCATAACCGCGTATACAATACCTTTACCAAGTTCCTCCGGTCTTTTTGCAACCAGGCCTACTGCCGACGCGGAAACACGTCCCTGGTAAATCCCGGAAATCAACCCGACAATAGCAATTGGCAGTGAAGCCATCAGAAATGCATAACCGTCGGGAACCGACATTGCCACCAGACCTCCACCGATAATACCCACTCTCTGCATGATGATAAAACCGGTTAACAGGCCGTAAATACCCTGGGTTCCGGGCAGGGCCTGCAGAAGCAAAGTCTGACCGAATTTATCCGGATCTTCAGTTACCAGCCCGGCAGCACTCTGACCAACAATACCAACCCCGATCGCCGATCCAATTCCGGCTAAACCTACAGCCAGAGCAGCCCCTAATAGCGCAATTTGAATTCCATCCATCTGTAAAACGCCTCCCTTATAAGTTCCATCTTTAATTATTGTATGCCAGCGTCAATGAGGATTGCTGATCATTTAATACCGTCATGATCGTAAATATCTATTATTCAGCCTTATCGACAATATCAATATAGCTGGTCTGCTTTGCA
>CAZCHW010000278.1:0-3226 GCA_964498375.1 uncultured Syntrophomonadaceae bacterium
GCAGTACCGCGTCTTCAGTTACGCCGTCGAGGGCGCTGGTTGCTTCATCGAAAACTAAAACTTCCGGGTCGCTGTAGAGGGCCCGGGCTATGCCAATGCGCTGGCGCTGGCCGCCGGACAGGCGAATACCGCGCTCACCAACCAAGGTGTCAAAGCCGTCGGGCAGTTCATTAATGATAAAGTCGTAAAGATTGGCCATGCGGGTAACCCGTTCCAGTTCTGCGCGGTCGATCAGGTGATCGGGTATGCCGAAGGCAATGTTTCTGGCAATGCTGTCGTCGCTTAAATATATATGCTGGGGTACATAGCCGATAATTTTCTGCCAGCGGGCCAGGTTTGCTTCGCTAACGGGAACACCGTCCACCAAAAGCTGGCCTTCGCTGGGCGGCAGCAGGCCTAAAATGATATCGACCATGGTGGTTTTACCGGCCCCGGTAGGGCCGACAAAGGCAATGCTGGTATTGTGCCTGATATTGATGTTAATATCCTGAACTACCGGTTGCCTGGCATTGGGATAGGCATAGGATATATGGTTAAGTAATATTTCGTTTTTAAAAGGTAAAGGCTCCTGTTTATTCTGCTTCAGGTTAGTTTGTTCGTACCGGCCCGGCTCGCTGCGCACATCGTGGTGAATGCGGTCGAGCACGGCCTGGTTAAATTTCATCTGGGTGAAGCTGGTGAAAACCTCTTGAATGGCCGGCATAAGGCGGTAGCCGGCGAAGGCAAAGACACTAGCCAGGGGAATAACCTGGTGTGCTTCACCCCTGCTGATTAAAAGAATTAAGACAAAGAGAATAATACCGCCAAAGGCAACTGCTTCCAGGGCGTAGCGGGGCACCTGGCCGACCACGGCATTCCAGGACATTAGCCGGGCATGCTGGTAGGAATGAATGGAATAGCTTTCGAGAAAGAAAGGTTCACGGTTCATTACCTTAATCTCTTTGATGCCGCCAAAGGCTTCGCTGACTGCCTTAAACCGCTTCTGGTTTGCCTGCAGCCTTCTTTCTCCCCTGATTTTTAAGTTGCGGTTAACCCGCCAGTAGATAATAGCGTAGGCTCCGCCGATCAGGAAGATGGTTACGATCGATACAATAACGTCTACCAGGAAGAGCATGACCAAAATAAATAGGGCCACCAGAACCCTGGTAATTATATTTAGAAGCGGCATCAGGTAGCTGGCTGTAAGCTGGTTCACTTCCGTTAAGACATTCTTGCTTAAATCGGCGCTGTTCTGGTTAAGAAAATAGGCGTAAGGTTTGTTTAAATATTTTTCGAGCAGCCGCCGGGAAAGGCGGTGGTTGTTCATCCAGACAAAGCGCAGTTTAAGCCAGGTGGCTACTGCAGAAATTATATTTGACAGCAGCACTATAACAAACATGACTACTCCGGAAAAGATGATGAAGCGGTTTGCGCTGGTAAAGTTAAAGGTTTCGTACGCCCAGGCCAGCCACTGGTTTTCAAAGATCAGATTCGGTTCCATGACCAGGCTGATAAAGGGCAATACAGAGGCAACCCCAACAGCCTGGGAAAAGGCCATGGCCATAATGGCCAGTAAGAGGCCGATTACTTGAAATTTTTCTCTTCTGGTTAGAATTTCTCTCAGTTGTTGAATAATATCTTTCATGATGGTCCTTTCGTGTGGCAGTACTTAAACGTGCCAGGGGGACGGGGTACCGGACAGGGAAAGCACCTGTCAGAGCACCCCGTCCCCGCAGGCACTTTACCAGTTCCGATTCTCGGTTCCATCGTCCTGATGGGGATACACCTCTTTCAGAGGAATGTCCCCGGTATTTTTTGCGGTGACGCTCGAACCGTCCCTGCGGTCACCTTCATCCCGCAGGCACTTTTACAGTTTCGAATCATTTTTGATAAAAAAGGCATAAGGATACCAGGGTTTGCCGGAAAGCTTATCGGGTAAGGCGGTTGCCAGTCCTGATGGGGACACACCTCTTTCAGAGGAATGTCCCCGGTAATTTCGGACCTGCGCTGCGGTGCGGTAACGCTCGAACCGTCCCCACAGGCACCCGGGTAGATCAGCACATCAGCAAGTTGGGTGAAGCTTATACCAGGTTCATTATGTTTACTGCTCCGCTTTCGGCGGGCAGGGTTTCTTCGTCTTCGTGGCGCCAGGTTAAAATTAGCTGTTCGGGTGTTGGTTTGTAGTTATCTTCTTCCGGGCGCTTGATAAGCGGGTTGATATTCAGGCCGCATAAAGTGTTTTTTAATATTGCTTCTATTTCATCGGCAGGGCCGTAGAGCACTACCTCTTGATCACCGCTCGCAGATTGGTTGGTGCTAACCAGGTTTTCCACAGCATTGGTGATATTTAAGATCTGGCGGTAAGAACTGCGGACAAACTGGTAGGTTAGCCTGGTTTTTTCTTTCATTCCCTGGGGGGTTAATATGTAGCGCACGGTGCGGGCGTTGAGTTTTTCCACTTTGACCAGGCCTTTGCGGATCATTTTTTTTAAGAGCAGGTTGACCGCGCCCAGGGAAAGACCGGTATTTGAGGAGATACGGCGCTGGGTAGTAATTTCATTTTCCTGCAGGTGACTTAAAACCTGGTATTCTGCTTCCACAATACACCTTCATTCTACCTTGCGGTTATGGGTGAACAGCTATTGTTCATCCTTTGAACTATAGTAGCTTTTTATCGGTAAACTGTCAAGAAAAAGGAAAAAATAAATTCTACCGGTTATTGCAGCCTGACCTTTTGGGTTGCCATAACTGTGATTTTTTCAGGTGCAGGTTGTGACAACCTGGCCTTCAGGTTGGCCTGTTCCCTTCGGTTTAGTGAACTAACCTGGATTTTGCGGCAGGTGGCCTTGAACAGCTACAATGACCTTGCTTCACCAATACAGGGGCTTTGAAGCCCGCCGGAAAGGAGGTTTGATGATGGCTGTTAATGTTGTTCCCGTAAACGCACGGCTGCAGCTGCGGTTGAACACCGGCTTCGATGAGAGCATGAACCCGGTTTACCGCACCCGCTCTTACTCCAACGTTAAGCCCAGCGCAGATAACGAAGATTTGTTCGAGCTGGCCCAGGAGATCGGCTCACTGCAGGTGCACAACCTTGAGACAGTACGCCGGATTGACGAAGTTGAACTGGAAACTGAGTAAGGGTAGCTAAACAAACCAGTCTGAAAGGAGGTGAACTAGATGAGTGAAACTTTGCAGATGATTTTCAGCAACACCGAGGGGCGCAACAGTACCGTTTCGGTAACCG
>CAZCHW010000279.1:0-3222 GCA_964498375.1 uncultured Syntrophomonadaceae bacterium
TCTGCCGATAGTTATTGTAGTTGAAACTGAAACCTCCGGGAAATTAGTCGGCTTCAGATCCTGTTCAGGTATCTGATTTCCCCTGAGCTGCTCAATAAATTCTTCCACCGATTGAAACCGATTTTCAGCTTTTACAGCCAGTGCTTTCAGTAACAGTGCTTGTTCATGAGGTGCTATTATTGCACCTAGTTCAGAGGGCAGTACCAGGGTGTCTGCCTGCAGCCGATCTAATGAATCAGGTGGCATTTTACCAGTAACAGCCTGGTACAAAGTTGCCCCCACAGCATAAATATCGGTCCAGGGACCCTGTATACCTGAACTGCGGTACTGCTCTTCAGGAGCATATCCCGGTTTTAATATAACTGATAACCTTTCGCCTTTCTCACTCATAGCCTGCCGGGCAGCGCCAAAATCCAAAATAATTACCTGACCGGTGGAAGTGATATAAATATTGTCGGGACTAATGTCACGATGCAATAAACCTACGGCATGAATGGCCTTTAAGGCATCTAAAACAGGGATGATTATTCTGGCTGCATCAAGGAATTCAAGTGGCGAATTGCAGTTTTTAAGGTAACCGGCCAGTGATATGCCATCAACATAGTTCATTACCAGATAGGCAGTACCATTCGATTTAAAAAAATCACGCACCGAAACAATATTGGGATGACCCTCAAACTGAGCCAGGGTTTTGCCTTCCTGAAGAAATTTATCCAGGCCATAGTCATACTGGCTGTGGGTAGCATTTGAATATAGGGTAACTGATCCAATTCCCTTTTCCCGAAAGGCAAAATCACGGGGAAAATATTCTTTAATCGCCAGCTTACGATCCAGGTATAAATCCCAGGCCAGATAGGTAATACCAAAACCACCTTGCCCCAGTGCACGTCCAACCAGATATTTGTCAGCCAGGACAGTCCCCGGCTCCAAGTGCAAAGGTGACTCAGCTTCTGCACCAACAACCCAGCCGCAATTAGGACAAACCAGTTCTTCTCCTATATCCTCCATGCAGCCCCTGCAAAGTTGATGGTAATCCATAATTTGCCACCCTGGTCTTAAAATAATTTTTTACCGCTTTATATTTCCGCCTTTTCCTGCTTCCACTCAAACCTTTCTCCACAAAAGGGCACAAACATCAGCCTGCTCTGACCAAGTTCAATTATATCGTTGGCTTTCAGTTCTTCCGGTGTAACCAGCTCGTCATCATTCAGGTAAACCAGGCCCCGGCTCTCGCCGGGATATATTCTAAATACATTATTCTTCGGGTTATAACTTACAACAGCATGATTCTCGCGCGATACACTTTCATCACCGGCCAGACTGATATCCATCTTTTCTGATCGGCCTATAAAATTCTTTTCCGATACAATTCTAAAATCCCGGCCTTTTTCAGGACCGCCAATCGCCACCAACCAGCCAACCACCGGATCCATTCCCAACTTTTTCTTAAAAATCCCTACAGTTTTACCTGCCTCGCCCTGCCCCTGGCCGGACGAACCACCCATTCTTTTTGCCATCGTTTTTTTTATGTCTATGTCAAGATCTTGAACTCCGCAAAATGGGCAGGAGCTGTGTTTTTTCGCATCATAATAATGTCCGTTAGCACATCTGGTTAAAGGCTCCATAGAAATCATACTCCCCCTTTATATTCCAAAATGTTTACTGACACCCGGCAAATTTCAATTTCAGACAAACACGGCCATGGCACTGTAATTATCATGCCCAGGCTGAACTTTCCTCAGCAAAATCGCTTCCATCCGCTGCAACCACTGTTCTGGAGAAGGCTCATCGGCTAAACAATCAGTCATCTCTTCTTCAAGAACATATTCCCAGAAACCATCACTACAGAGCAGGAATATATCTCCCGGCTGTAAAATATCCAGTTTTCCCTCTTTAAGCGGGATAGAACCCCTGCTGCTTAACGCTGCAGTTAATCTGTTTCGATCTTCATGAAACCTGATCTGGGACGGTTTGATAAATCCGCTATCAGCCAGTTTTTGCGGAACACTGTGGTCACTGGTCTGCATTATTAACTTCCCTGACCGAATCATATAGAGGCGGCTGTCTCCCAGGTGTGCCCAAAGCGCTCTATCCTGCCCCAGAAGCAATAATACTATTGTTGTTTTTAAACCACCCGCCAGTCCTGTATCCTGCTTTTCCATTATAGCCAGCTTATCACAGGCATGAGCGAAATAAGCTTTGGCAGCCTCACTGGTAAGGGCCGGATTATTTCTGAAAGCCTCTACCACTGCTTCGCCGGCTGTTCTTGAGGCTAGTGCTCCACCCCGGTGTCCACCCAGGCCGTCAGCAATCAGGTAACAGGTCAGACCGCCGGCTTCTGCTGAAGCAGAATAGTCTTCATTAACCGGCCGTCCGCCTGCACTGGAAATTATTGACATATTGGTCATTACTGCATCAGTCCAATTTTACTTCAAACATTTCACCGGAATCAGCCACATAAAACCGATCACCGGGGTTTAGATAATAGGGTTTTCCAGCCTCCAGCCTCTGGTTGGAGGACATAAAAGTACCATTTGAAGAAGAATCCTCAAGAACGAATTTCTTGTTGTTTTCATCATAGCGAACAGTGCAGTGTTTCCTGCTTATCTCTTCACTGCTCTGTGGAAAGACTACCTGAGCTACTTTTGGATCACGCCCAATAATCAGCTGATTATTGACCAGTTCGAGAGTTTGACCGGCAAAATGCCCGGAAACACCCCTGATAGCCGGCCGGGGTGTAACTCTTTTTGCCTGGGTAACCGGTGACGCTACCTCTGGCCTGGCCTGGGTAACAGAAGAAGCCTGATTTGGCGAGGCTGCTGCTCGCGCACCAATAGCTGCTGAAGCAGGTGCCGCTTTTTTGCTTTTGCTTGACAGGATGATCGCCAGAGCTACAAGAACCAGGGCAAGGGCCCCCAATCCGATGTAAATGAGGTTAAAACCTGAGCCTTCCTCCTCCACAGGAAGAGCAACAGGCTCTTCAATCACCGGTTCAGGAACCGGTTCAGGTTCTGCCGGGGGCTCAACAACGCCTCCGGTTTTATAATCAATACCACGGCTGACAAGAATATCGGTCAGATAGTCTATTTGAATGGCCCCGTGGATTCCCTCAGCCCCGGCAGTCCGGGTAACAACCCCTACAACCTGGCCATCGGAACTAAGCAGCGGTCCACCTGAGCTGCCAGGGCTTACTGAGGCATCCATCTGAAAATAGCCGGTTCC
>CAZCHW010000280.1:0-3207 GCA_964498375.1 uncultured Syntrophomonadaceae bacterium
GCTTCCATTACAGCAGGATCATCGGCAATCAGAATCATCGCTTTTTGGGTTTTGCCTGCCACCGTTTCAACGGCTGCATTAAATTTGCTGGCATCGCCGGATTCGCACTTAACGGCAACCAGGTCAGTTACGTAGTCCATACCTACACGGTGAAACTGGAGAGCATCAAATGCTTCTGCCTTGGCGGAAACATCATCAGTATCGTTGATCAAGACGGCTACGCCGGTAGGATGGAAAAATCGTTTATCATGACGGAATATTTCTGTTTCTTCCCCGAGTTCGACAACATTATCACCTGTGCCAACCTTAACCAGTTTAATCGGGGGAGCGGAAGCCGAGTCGAGCGCCTCCTTTGCCTCATCGGTTACATGCGGACAGGCATCGAGCGACGCCTTCCCGGCTGCCAGAGCCATGGCAAATGCCAGGCAGGTCGGCGATCCGCAGTCTTTACAGTTGGTTTTCGGTAAGTGTTTATAAATCTCTAAACCGGTTAAACCCATCTACTATCTACTCCTTTCGGTTGTGTATCTAAGGAAAGGCTTCGGTTTCATCGTCGCCTCCACCGAAGCATTAGCTCCAACGCTGTTACATCAGCGGCTCCATGGTTAAGGCCGGATGGCCTTTCTCCTCGAGGAATGGCAGAACCTCTTCGGATGTAGTGCCTACTGTTTCATCAGCAATTTTTTCGACAAAATCGGCACCGAGACCGGCTTCTTCGGCCCGCTGGCGAAGTTCGTCACCCAGTGAATCTTTCAGCTCTTTCGGCATCCAGACCACCCGGCCCAGACCACCGTCGGCACTGATAAATTTCTTGCTGAGCACGTAGGCCCTGCCGTGACCCATAAACCCGGGAGTCTGCACTCCACCACCGCAGGAACCGGCCAAGGTGGAGAAGGTCATGCCGATCGGGGTGTCACCACTGTATTCACGAGTGGTGATCATAACCCCGTTTGCCTCGGGCAGAATAGCCATGATGCACTCAAAACAACCGCAGGAAGTCATCGGCTCGGTCATAAAACTGTACATCGAGCACTTTTCGATCGTGCGGTTGGTGTTATTGTAAACATATTCGTTAATCGATTCCCAGATCCCGTTCTTCTCGTCGATTAGTCCTTCTTTCTGAATCGGACGGTTCGGACCGGTCGGGTCGATTTCATAGGCAGCTTTACCGTCAAGCCAGCTGACTGCGCCGCAGAGGCCCAGTCTTTCAGGGGTAACAACACAGCAGTGGTTCGGGGCAAAGGACTGGCAGAGAATACAGGAGTAGAATACGTCGACCGATTCATCGGTCAAACCTTTCAACCGTTCGTCACGGGCGCTGTAAAAGGTGCGGGCATGAGCGAGGCCTTCTTCAACCTTTTCAGCGTCGGTGATTAAGGTCACCTGGACCCGGTCAACAATCGAGGGGAATTCATCCTTGAACTTGGCAATTAGCAGCTCGCCGAAGTGGTGGATTTTAAAGCCCTTGGCGGCAGCGTCTTTGCTGATCCGCATCCAGATTGTATCGCGCTGGGCCATGTGCCAGATACCTTCACCGTAGTTAATCAGGTAGTGAATGCGGCGTTCCAGCACACCTTCAAAGTCTTCCTGCATCTTGCGGCCGAAAATTTTAACCATAATCCCCAGCGGCAGGGAGCCGCCCTCGGGAGCTTCGTCAATTTCCGGTCCGATTACTTCTATCTTACCGTCTTCGATCTGGTCTTCGTCAACCATTTCCACCAGCTCAAAGGCTGTGGTGCGGCCTCCACCAAACTCAATCCGCATATCTCCCTTACGAATTACCTCACCCTCGAATGCAGGCCCGACGGTAATCGGCACGGGAATATCAAGAATTTTCAGCTTGATACCGCGAATTTCCATCGCTACCTGGATCAGGTCATCATAGTCGGGATGCGACACATACCAGTTCGGAATTTGCTCGTCTTCGGGCAGCTCCTGGTCGGTAATCACCGGGAAGCCGAGGAAGATGGCGGCAAAGTGCGCAGCCACCTGGACTTCGTCAATTTCGCCAAGCTGCAGCACGAAGGCGCGGACACGGCGGCGCTGGTAGTCGCGGGTATTATCACGCTCTCCGGGGGGAATACCACCGAAGGCGATGCCGGCACGCAGCGCGTAGTTGACTGCGTGAATAATCTGGGTAAAGTTACCGATTGGGAAGGCAATAAAGTCGATGCCAAGCTTACAGCCTGCTTCGATTGCCTGCTCAACGACCTGGTTGCAAAGGAAGATCATGAAACCTTTGCCCTGCAGGTCCTGAATCAGTTTACCGACTGCTTCGCTTGACTTGCCCTTGCCCATGATCACAGCCTGGCCGGGAATAGTCCAGTCAACCAATAGAATTCCGTAACGGCGGACTACCGGGTCGCCAAGAAAGCCGGTCCAGGGCTCTACATGGGGTTTGGCGCCGTCAAGATAGCGCAGCGCCTCAATAATTTCAGCCGAGTAGGCTGCCGCCTCTCCGCAGAGGCGGGCGTTTTCAAAGTTAAGCTCCTCGTAAATCTGGTTGCGCAAGCGGTTTAGGATCGGGGGCAGATCACCCAGTTTTTGAACCGCTTCGCCGCTGAGGGCTCTGATCACGGGCAGGTAGTAACCGGTATCGGGGTAGCCGACCGGCTTATCCGGCCCAAATCGCTTGATCGCCTGGTTGAGTAATATTTCAGCATAGCTGGTAGCAATAACTGCCCCGTCGTATGCCTTTTCAAATAGTTTTAACGGCGGATTCGATTCGTCTACAGCGCCGTCGAATATCTCATCGAATGAATCTTTCCAGTCTCTGGTCAGAACTCCATCTGTACTCATTAAGCGTGCCTCCTTTTTAGTGAGTTAGTTTACCATCCCTTGGACAGTTCAGTTTCGAATTTTTCAGCAGATTGCTTGTGAACTTTCAGTTTCCAGGTTCGCTCATCCAGCGCGCCCAGAATTTTATCGACCGACTTTTCAATGTCTTCTTCCCACATGAAATAGCCGCCGTAAACATCTTCAGCAATCTGCAGGGCGATACCATCGACCAGGGCGCTGCCGGTCACCTCGGGCACAACACCGACATGGGTCGGGATACCAAGGGTAACACACCAGCTGCCGATCGAGATCGCTTTTTCACTCATCGCTTCCGGAGCGGAGGCTACAAATGGAACTTTCGGGACATCTACTTTCCACTGGCGGGCCAGGGCGGTGGTAAAATCATAGCACCTGGAGTTGTCCACGCAG
>CAZCHW010000281.1:0-3207 GCA_964498375.1 uncultured Syntrophomonadaceae bacterium
ATTATCATCACCATGTACGATCCCGAGAATATGGAAGCCATGGAATTATACCTGGAAACATTGCCCCAGGGTATGATTGATGCATTTGGCTACAATGCCGCAGCAACCGATTTAACCAGTTTCATCAGTCTCTATTTTTATGGATTTATTATCCTGCTTTTTCCGCTAATCTACTGTATTATCCTGGCGAACAGGCTTGTTGCTGCCCTGGTTGATCGCGGTTCAATGGCTTACCTACTGGCCACTCCCAATAAAAGAAGTGTGATTATCACAACTCAGGGCGTATACCTGGTTGTCAGCATTACCCTGCTGATAGTACTCAACACGGCGGCAGGCATTGCCATTTCTGAGTTGTTTTTCCCCGGCGAAATGGATATCGGCGGTTTTTTAGGGCTTAACCTGGCAACCATTATGCTTACCCTGACGATTAGTTCAATCTGTTTCTTTTATTCTTGCATATTCAACGAAACAAAATTTGCGCTTGCTTTCGGAGCCGGCATTCCCCTGTTATTTTTTGTCATTAATATGCTGCGCAATATCAATGCCAATTACGACTGGCTGCAATATCTAACCATTTATACGCTCTTCGACCCGCTTGAAATCCTATCCGGAGAACAATCGCTGCTGCTGATCTGCCTGATCTTTGGCGGAGGAGGTTTCTTGCTCTATACTGCGGGCATTATTATTTTTAGCCGGCGCAATCTTTACCTGTAAACACCCGCATATATAAAAGCCCTGCAACAGGATCCGGACAGGACTGCTGCAGGGCTTTTATGATCAGAATAACTCAACGTGTGTAATCAGGGATCAGGTATTTGGCTCTTTCTACCTTAAATTGCTCCACTGCCGGAGCAAACCGGGCTTCAATCTCGTTTGGTGTTAACTCTTCTGCAAGATAGTCGCCCAGTTTATCCGTTCCGATAATTTTGTCGAACATAACTATTGTTTCATTGCTCCTGGGAATATTAAAATCGCCCAATTCAAAAGCAATAGTTAAAGCATATATTCCGGTCCGGGCAGTGTTTACCAGGTGGTAATCGGTAATTATAATTTTTACCCCGCCGGCTTCACCACGCTGTTCGGGAATAAATTCCACCCCCGTCAGCCCGGCCGTATTTAACCTGGCAGCAAAATCATCCGAATTTAGCCCCCGGCCGCCAACCCACTTAAACTGATCAGCCTGAAAAACTCCCGTATTCTCTCCAAGCCCGGCAATCATGTAGCCAAAAACCGAATCGATATCAGGTATATTCGGCGAAGTTTGCACCCACTCAAGCCCTGTATCGTGGAAAACCATCGAGCGCTCATAACCTCTCATCGGCACTACTGTAAGCTCAACCCCAATCTTTCGGTTAAAGTAGCGGGCCAGCTCTCCAGCAGTCATACCGTGAGCCATGGGCAGGATATCTACCCCAACAAAGGATATATACCGCTCTTCCATCATCGGGCCTTCAACGATCAGGCCGCCCAATGGGTTGGGCCGGTCAAGAACAACTATGGGAATATTATATTTTTCAGCAGCCACCATGCAATAGTTTAAAGTCGAGATATACGTATATGATCGGGCACCGATATCCTGGATATCAAAAAGCAGTATTTCAACTGAAGCAAGCATTTCCTCTGTCGGCATCCTCGTAGACCCGTAGAGGCTATAAACCGGAATACCCAGTTGTGGATGGGTATATGATTCAACATATTCGCCGGCTTTCGCCTTGCCGTCCAGGCCGTGCTCCGGAGCGTACAAAGCAACCAGATCAACCCTGGGAGCATTATTCAAAAGATCAATGGTACTTTCACCCCTGCTGTTCACTCCACTCTGGTTAGTCACCAAACCGACCCTGCGGTCGACTACCAAGGCAGCATATTCGCTTAAAAGAATTTCACTCCCCAGCTTAAACTGTTCTCGCAACACTTTGTCAAGCCCAAGTGAAACCTGCATTAACAGCGTAGCGTCCCGGACATCAATTTTACCATCTCCATTAAGGTCTGCAGCTGTCATGGTGGTGTTGCCCAGGCTTTCCAACCCCAGCACGTGACGCATCAATTTAACCACATCTAATACATCTACCCTGCCGTCTTTGTTCAGATCACCATTGAGTGCTTCCGGTGAAGTGAAACCTGTACAGGCCGGGGTCAGTATAAGCATGATCAGTAAAACCAGCAAGATCAGTTTCGAACCTGCTAAAAGAATCTCAATAAACCGGCTGATACCAGACTTTACCATCTCTACCCCCCTGATTTATATCCCGGCCAAAAACCGGCAAGACTATAACGATTATTAAATTTCTGTCTCTGGTATTCTCGCTATTTCACACATTTCCTGCAAATTTGCCAAGATCTAACAGAGATATAACAGAGTAAAGGTATAATAGTGTTAGAAACAGAAGTTATCCTATAGGCTTAATAGTAATTTTGACAATGCTTCACCGGAAAAGGAGGTTCTAACCATGAAAACCAAATTGATAAATATAAAAAGACTGATGATCGGGCTGGCCCTGATCCTGGTAGCTGCTATACTGTACATGCCCCTGGCAACTGTTGCCGATTTAACCAACAACAGCAACCCGGTTTATGAATATAACTGGCAGGGACATGGAACGGACTCACTTGACGGCAGCAAAGCCGGAGAAGGGGGAAGGCCGGATGATGGTTCGGGATGGATTCACTGGGTATTTTCCACTAAGGGAGATTCGACGGAAGCTACCTTGGTACTAAGCGGTTCTGGAAGTGGAAATTATCAACCGGGAGAACCGCTGAACGCACAAACATGGCACTTTTTCACTCCGTACTTCGAGCTGGAGCAACTTAATGCAGTGATAATTCTTGAAGGCGGCGATAAAGGCCCAGGGGTTGGCCTTGTAATTTCAGATTACTGGCCGGGCAGCGAAGAGGAGGAACCAGGCGATCCGGATGAGCCTGATGAACCGGATGAACCAGAGGAGCCTGGCGAGCCGGATGAACCTGATGAACCTGAGGAGCCTGGCAATCCGGATGAGCCTGAACTGGAAGAAGTAACCTTAATAATAGAAAAAGTGTTGCTTGATCAACAGGACAATCCGGTTTTTGACAGCAATGTCCAGTTTACTGTCCTAATCGACGGTGGGCAATTTGCAAATGAAGCGATTAGTTTTAGTGTAACTGAACCGGCCATGTTAAGTGCTGAAGATGGTCTGGAGAAAGATGTTCTTTATACAGTCAGTGAAGTTG
>CAZCHW010000282.1:0-3184 GCA_964498375.1 uncultured Syntrophomonadaceae bacterium
CAATGGTTCATCCTCCTGCTGTCCTGATCTTTTATGTTTAAGGCAGAATTTATTCGTTTGCTCCGTTTGTTTCTTCAGGTTCCGGTTCGAGCTCGGGTTCAGGCTCCGGCTCGGGGCCGCGGGAAATAACCAGGTTAACCAGGCTGCCCTGGTTAACCGAAGCGCCTACTGCGGGGTTTTGGCTGATCACCTGGTCAGGCGGGGCGGTAGCGTGATACTCGGAACGCACATCGCCTACCACCAGACCAGCTTCATTAATCATTAATCGCGCCTCGGTGATACTTTTACCGATCAGGCGGGGTACGATAACCTTGCTGGCCGGATCTTCCTTCGGTAAGATGGTCACCTGGCACTGGGCGGTGTAGCGGCCGTCAATAGTGCGCACAGTAATAAAAACTTCACCGGGATTGAAGGCCCTCACCCCGCCGCGCCGACCGGTTTCCTGGTAAACGGCAGCGATGTCTGAATTGCTGGAAGTCCAGTTGACGGTCGGGTTGGTGGCGTTTGTCGGATAAACTGTGGCAATCAGAGTGGCGGTTTCACCGGCCCGCAGGGTTATGGAAGTGCGATCGAGACTGACCCCGGTAACCGAAACAGCGGAAGTACCGACGGTTACAGTGCAGATTGCCGTGTGGCCGCCATCGGCGGTGGTAGCGGTTATGGTCGTACTACCCGGGCTGAGCGGGCGAACTTCGCCGCCGGCAGAAACGGTGGCGACGGAGGGGTTGCTGCTCTTCCAGCTAATTGCCGGGTTAGTTGCTTCGGCAGGGGTTATTTCTACTGTCAGGGTTGCCCCGGCGCTACCGGCAACCAGGGTCATGCTTTCCGGATCGAGGGTGATTGTCTTAACCGGAACCTCTTCTAAGTGTCCTTTGGTCCAGACTGCTGTGCGAACAGCGCCGTCGGGCCGGGTCAGGGTTCCTTCGCCATGTTGCAGATCGTCTGACCAGCTGCCTTCGTAAATTGAACCGTCGGGGTAGATAAAAGTTCCGCTGCCGTGGCGTTTGTCATTAAACCATTGCCCGTAATATTCAGAACCGTCGGGATAAAGGGCCCGTCCCTCGCCTTGACGGCGGCCATCGTGCCACTGGCCGGTATAGGCAAATCCTTCAGGAGTGCGGTAAATGCCGTAGCCTTCCTGGCGATCGGCCTGCCACATCCCGGTATAGGTTTTACCGTCGGACCAGCGGTAAATGCCGGGGCCTTCTTTTTTACTGTGAGCCCAGTAACCGTCGTAGCGGGTTCCACCGGGCATAATCAGGCTGCCCCGACCGTGATATTCATTATTTTCCCACTCACCGGCATACTTGATTCCATCGGGGTGAATCCAGATTCCACGACCATGCCGCAACCCCTCAGAAAAATAGCCGGCGTAATATACTCCACCGTCCTGCAGCAGGGTTCCGAAACCGTGGGGCAGGCCGTTTTGCAGATCGCCATTGTAGCGTTCACCAGGCTCGCGGCCGATAAAGAGGAAAAGGGCAAGCAAGGCTAGGCCGACGGTGGCGACCACCGCGATTCGCGAGAAAAGGAGTAGGTTCTTGCGCTGAGGATGTGTTGGTTTCATCATAGTTATGAGTTATGTTAGACTTATGGTGATTAGTTTCTACATGATCATTGTAAATCCTACCTGTTTTGCTTTTTATTTTCCAGTTGCACCGGTGGCGCAGTTGAAAAATATGGGAGACAAAACTTGCC
Organism: uncultured Syntrophomonadaceae bacterium; assembly: GCA_964498375.1. Lineage (GTDB taxonomy): Bacteria > Bacillota > Dethiobacteria > DTU022 > DTU022 > JAABTH01. The sequence goes on from CAZCHW010000282.1 coordinate 1,699, forward strand.
ATATTATAGTATAATAGTAATTAGATTTGTGAAGGTTTGCAAACCAGAAAGGTTATGCGATGCATATATATATAATTGCCCAGTACCTGCACCTGGCCGGGCCGGGTGAGGATCAATTGCTCAGGCTGGGCCGGGAAATGATATTTCAGGGACACCAGGTGACTGTATTTACTATTAGCAGCGGCAGTGATTTGCAGCTGGGCAGGAAAAAGATTGGCCTGGTTCAGCAGCAGGGTGTACCCCTGGTGACCTTTAACGCACCGTACGCCAGGGATATGAGCGCTGGGAAGAAATTGCTTTCCTACTGGCGTTTTGCCCGTATGGTGGGCCGGCAGGGAAGGTTGTTGCCAAAACCCGACCTGATTTTGGCTGTTTCACCACCGCTTACAGCGGCTCGCCCGGCCTTGCAGTTAAGTGATCATCACGGTGTTCCGCTAGTTTTGGAAATTCGCGAACTCTGGCCTGATGAACCGCTAAAACGGGGCACCCTGCGGGGCGGCCTGCCTGAAAAAGCGGCCCGGCGGCTGGAGCACCAGCTCTACAGCGGGGCGCGGCAGATAATCGCTGCCAATGAAATGATCGGCACAGCATTGAGGGAACGCGCCGGGGAAGGGGCGCAAATTACTGTTCTTGACCAGAATATAAATGAACAGGAACTCATCAATAAATATATTGCGGTCTTAAAAAAGATATAAACTGCAAAACAGGGAGGAAAATAAAATGGCCGGTTCACGTAAAGATTCAAGAAGAAGAAAACGGTCTGAAGGAAAGTCTAAGGTATTCCGGGTTATCGCAACAATTCTGATTATAGCCGGAATTGCTGTGCTGGGCTTTGCCGGCGTGCAGCGTTTTATGGTTTCCTATAACCAGTCGAAACTGCGCGATGCTTACGAGGCTACTGCCGGGTTCAGGCACCTGGAACAGAGTGATGAAATTAGTGAACTGTTTATCACCGAGTGGCAGCCGATGCGCCTGGTCATTCCCGCAATTGAGGTTGACCTGGTTGCGGTCGGCGGGGGCGATGTCTTCGATAAAGCCCTGCTGGACCAGGGGCCGACGCATTTCCAGATGAGCGATCTGCCGAATACGGAGAAGGGCAATGTCGCTTTTGCCGGTCACCGGGCCGGACGCTGGAATTTCTTCCTCGACCTCGATCAGCTTGATGAGGGTGACGAAATTTATCTTGATGTCGACGGTTACCGCTTCATCTACAAGGTTGAGTGGGTTGAAGTTTTCGACAAGTATGACTGGTCGCCGATTGATACAACTGATTACCCGGCTATAACCCTGCAGACCTGTGATCCGCCTCATGTCTCGAACCCTGACTGGCGCTTAATGGCCAGGGGAGCACTGGATAAGGTAGTACCGGTGCCGGTGGAGGCGCCGGAGGCCAATTAAGCAGGTAGCGGGGGGAGCATGATGCGTGAAGAGATTCCTGAGGAAATGAATAAATTGAAGGTGCCGCGCTGTCGTTTTTGCAGTGCGG
>CAZCHW010000283.1:0-3181 GCA_964498375.1 uncultured Syntrophomonadaceae bacterium
AACGGTGATCTTCCGTCATCCTGGCCGCTGTCTGGGCTGCCGCTCCTGCGAATCATGCTGTCCCACCGGCGCTGTCACCGTTACAAAACAGGGACCATTTATTGACCGGCAGGCTTGCTCTTTGTGTCTTCTGTGTATAAATAATTGTCCGGTCGAGGCGCTGGAGGCAGCAGGAAGAATTGTAACTGTCGCGCAGTTAATTGAAGAGATAATGCGTGACCGTTTGATTTTTGAAGAATCAGGAGGGGGAGCTACTTTTTCCGGAGGCGAGCCGCTGCTGCAGCCGTTTTTTCTCGAAACAGCCCTGCTGCAGCTTAAACAGTTAGCCATCCACACAGTAGTCGAAACTTCTGGTTGTGCACCATGGTCGGTATTTGAAAGAATTATGCCATATACAGATCTTTTTTTGTACGACCTGAAGCTGGTTGATGCACAAAAGGGTAAAAAATATCTTGGTACAGAAACCAGGTTACTATTAGACAACCTGTCCAGGCTGGCCGGAGCAAAAAGTGCCCTGAGAGTGAGGATGCCCTTAATCCCTACAGTGAATGATCAGCGTGAAGATTTAATTGCTGCGGCTCGCTTTTTAAAGCAGACAGGTATTAGCGAGCTGGAAATAATTCCCTACCATAACCTTGGGACAGGGAAATATGAAAGTCTTGATCGCGAGTATAAAATTCCCGAAGCATACCCACCGGATTCCCTGCTGATCGATCAGGTGAGAGAGATTCTGCAGAATGAAGGGATTATTATTTTAAGTGAGGACGATGAGAAATGACTGAATTGCGCAGAGGTGTAAACGAAAGAGTTAAACGGCTGAGGGAGGCCAGTGAAACCATTACGCCTTCGCTTTCGATCGAACGTGCTGTTCTGGTCACCGGTACATATAAAAAATATGAGGGTAAAGTCAGTACTCCTGTGCTGAGGGCCATGGTTTTTAAAGAATTAATGGAGAAGAAGTCAGTTTGTATCAATGAAGGTGAGTTGATCGTCGGTGAACGAGGCCCAGGCCCCCAGGAAACACCAACCTACCCGGAGCTGTGCTGCCACACTATTGAGGACCTGGCGGTAATTGCAGAGCGGAAAAAAATTTCCTTCACAGTTAGTGAAGAAATTAAGGAAATTCAGCAACGGCAAATTATTCCCTTCTGGCAGGGGAAGTCGATGCGCGATAAAATTTTTACGCAAATGACTCCGCTCTGGCATGATTGCTACGAAGCCGGTATATTTACGGAATTTATGGAACAACGCGCTCCCGGCCATACCGTTGCCGGAGATAAAATTTATCAGTTCGGAATGAATGATCTGAAAGTTAAAATTGAGGAGAAAATAGCAGATCTGGATTTTATCAATAATCCCGAAGCTTTTGCAAAAGAGGAAGAGCTGAAAGCAATGGCAATCTGTGCTGATGCGCTGATTACTTTTGCCCAACGTTACGCTGAAAAAGCAAGATTACTGGCCCGATCGGAAAAAGATCCGGCACGACGTCTGGAACTGGAAGAAATTGCAGATGTGTGCGAAAATGTACCGGCTCATTCGCCACGCACACTGCGGGAAGCCCTGCAGTACTACTGGTTTGTTCACCTGGGAGTAATTACAGAGTTGAATACCTGGGATGCTTTTTGTCCGGGACGGCTGGATCAACACCTGGAGCCCTTTTACAGCCGGGAATTGGCGGACGGTAGCTTGACCAGGGAAAAGGCCCGGGAACTGCTGGAATGTTTCTGGATAAAATTCAACAATCAACCGGCCCCACCGAAAGTAGGCATTACACTTCAGGAAAGCGGAACATACACCGATTTTGCCAATATAAACCTGGGTGGGGTGAAGGCCGACGGCACAGATGGTGTAAATGAAGTTACCTATCTGCTGCTGGAGATAATCGATGAAATGAGATTGCTTCAACCAAGCAGTAACGTCCAGGTCAGCAAGAAAAGCCCCGATCTTTTTATCCGCAAGGCCGGCGAAGTGATTCGCAAAGGCTGGGGACAACCATCGGTCTTCAATGTTGAAGCAGTAATTCAGGAGCTGCTGGCGCAGGGAAAATCTCTGGTTGATGCGCGATGCGGCGGAACCAGCGGTTGTGTGGAAAGCGGTGCATTTGGCAAAGAGAGCTATATCCTGACCGGTTACTTTAACCTGGTTAAGGTTCTGGAAATAACCTTGAACAATGGCGTTGATCCGCGAACCGGTAAATTACTTGGTTTAAAAACCGGTGAACCCGGTCATTTTAAGACCTTTGAAGAACTGCTGGATTCTTTTGCAGCTCAGCTTAAACATTTTATCGACATTAAAATTGAAGGGAACCAGATCATTGAAAAACTATATGCCGATTACATGCCTGCACCCTTCATCTCATTAATCATTGACGATTGCGTGGAGAAAGGGCTTAATTACAATGCCGGTGGAGCTCGATACAATACTAACTACATCCAGGGTGTTGGCATCGGCTCAATTACTGACAGTCTATCATCCCTGAAAAAACATCTGTTTGATGATCGTAAATATGAATGGTCTGAAATGATCGAAGCGCTGCGGGAAAACTACGCCGGACGGGAAGCGATGCGCCAGTATATCATGCACAAAACTCCCCGTTATGGCAATGATGATGATGCTGCTGATCAAATTATGCAAAAAGTTTTTAAACTATTTCACAGCCTGGTTGATGGCCGACCAACCGTTCGCGGTGGTACTTATAGAATTAATATGCTGCCCACTACCTGCCATGTTTATTTCGGTTCGGTAATTGGAGCCACACCGGATGGTCGTTTTGCCCACGATCCGCTCTCCGAGGGTATATCGCCGGTCCAGGGTGCCGACCTGAAAGGACCCACTGCGGTTATCCGTTCGGCAGCTAAAATGGATCACCTGATCACCGGCGGCACATTGCTGAATATTAAATTTTCACCAAAGGTGCTAGCGGGCTCAAAGGGTCTTGATAACCTTGTGGCATTAATTAGATCCTATTTTCGTATGGACGGTCATCACATCCAGTTTAATGTGGTCGATGGTGAAACCCTCCGCAAAGCCCAGGCTAACCCCGAGCATTATCGTAACCTGATTGTCAGAGTTGCCGGGTACAGTGATTATTTTAATAATTTAAGCGAACAGCTGCAGAACGAAATTATTGCTCGCACTGTCCACGAAACGGTTTAAGATTTATCAGTTCTTCTCCATTGAC
>CAZCHW010000284.1:0-3172 GCA_964498375.1 uncultured Syntrophomonadaceae bacterium
CCAGTTTTTCTGACACTATTTATCCTCCTAACCAGAAACAATTTATTCTATAACCCCGTTTACAAGGGGTTCTACCTGAACGGGGTTACTACCCAGGCTGTAAGCAGAAAGGACTAACTCGCGGGCAATATCAACGTGCTCTGCAGGCAATTTCTTGCTGAGATGTAATACAGCCAGGGTTTCACCACTTTTGACCGGATCTCCAAGCTTCTTTTCCAGAACTATTCCCGCCGCCGGGTCTATCTTCGAATCTTTCTTTTCACGACCGGCACCAAGCGTCATTGCAGCTACTCCGATTGCTTCCGCTTTAAGGCGTTCCACATAGCCGGTCCGGGAAGCTTTGACCCTGATTATTTTATCTGCCACAGGTAAAATCGCCAGGTCTTCAGCCACTTTTCCGTTTCCATGCTGACTGACCACCATCTCTGCAAATTTAGCGAGCGCAGCGCCTTCGGTTATCTTTTTTATTAAAATAGAACGGCCTTGCCCGGGGCCATCGCAAAGGCCGGCCAGGGTTAACATCCAACCGCCAAGGGTAAAACAAAGTTCCGCTAAATCTTCAGGACCTTCACCACGCAGGGTCTGAATTGCTTCTCTGACTTCCAGAGCATTGCCTATAGCACAACCAAGTGGCTGTTCCATGCTGGTGATCAGGGCTACTGTTTTTTTACCGGCTCCTTTTCCGATTGAAACCATGGTGTGGCCAAGCTGAACAGCCTCTTCACGGCTTTTTAAAAACGCTCCATCTCCGCTTTTGACATCCAAGACCAGGGCATCTGCACCGGCAGCCAGTTTCTTGCTCATGATACTGGCTGCTATCAGCGGCAGACTGTCGACCGTTGCTGTTACGTCACGCAAGGCATAAAGCAACTTATCTGCCGGAACCAGATTGCCGGTTTGCCCGGCAACTGCCACGCCGATTGATTTTACAGCCTGGATCAACTCCGTAACTGACATTTCGGTGCTCAGGCCGGGAATTGATTCCAGCTTGTCAAGGGTTCCGCCTGTATGGCCTAATCCACGCCCAGACAGCTTGGCTACCGGGGCTCCGGCAGAGGCGACCAGCGGAGCCAGGACCAGGGTAGTAGTATCGCCTACTCCGCCAGTGCTGTGTTTATCAACTTTAATTCCCTTTATTGCCGACAAAGATATAGTATCACCGGAATCAATCATCGCCCTGGTCAAATTAAGGGTTTCTGTCTCGTCCAGGCCCCTGAAATAGATCGCCATCGCCAGGGCAGAAATCTGGTAGTCAGGAATATCACCGGCAACATAACCTTTAATAAGATAGTTTATTTCATCCGCAGTTAATGTACCGCCGTTTCGTTTTTTTAAAATTAAATCATAGACGCGCAACTGATAATTACCTACCTTCCGGAATTTAACGTTTACTCTTGTCGTAAGGTTCTCCGACCGCCCTGGGAGCCTGGGATGATTTTGAGGACAGCACCAAAGCAATCAGGGTGATCACGTAAGGAAAAGTTTTTAAATAAATACCGGGAATCTGCGACAAAGCGGGAATAATTTGCGACACATTGGCAATGGTACTGGCAAATCCAAAGAAAAAAGTAGCCCCTAAAATACCCCATGGTTTCCACTGCCCGAAAATTAAAGCCGCCAGGGCTAGAAAACCTAACCCGGCAGCAGTTCCGTTGAATTCTCCGGAAAGGGTGACAATAAAGATTGCCCCACCGAGACCGGCACAGGCACCGGAAATTGCCACAGCAAGATAGCGCATCAGGTAAACATTTACTCCCGCAGAATCGGCTGCATGCGGATGCTCGCCACAGGCACGCAGGCGCAGGCCAAACCTGGTTTTATAAAGTAAGAATGTGGAAAAAACCAGGATAACAAGGACAACCCAGGTTGTCGCATAAGTCTGGGTAAAAAAGAGGCGACCGACCAGGGGAATTTCTGAGAGCAGGGGAATAGTAGTTCTGCTCATTCCACGTATAATCTGGACATTGCCGCTACCGGTGATCAGCCGGGCCAGGTAAACTGTAACTGCACTGGCAATCATGTTGATAGCTATACCACTGATTACCTGATCGGCATTTAAGGTAATCGATGCAAAAGCATGTAACAAAGCAAATAATGCCCCAAAAACCATTGCAGCCAGCAGGCCAATCCAGATTGCGGTTACAGGGTTAGCCACCTCGGCCGGGGAAATAGTATAGGCGCTGACAAACATGCCCATTAACATTAATCCTTCCAGTCCGATATTGACCACACCGCTTCGTTCACTGAACAGCCCCCCCAGAGAAGTGATTAGCAAAGGAATGGTATAAGCAATAGCGTAGGGAAAGAGCTGAAAAATTAACTCAACCATTACTTTTCACCTCCCCTTTCGCTATCCAGGCTTTCAACCTTATTTTTGTTTATCAGCCCGGGCCAACTGATTTTCTTCAGTTTATCCCAATTGCGTTCTATTAATACGCTGGTTGCAGCAAAATAAATGATTGTAGCGATGATTGTATCGGCTATTTCCGGAGGAATTGCGGTCATTGCATTCATAAAACCTTTTCCGGTGTGCAGCAATCCAAAAAAAAGTGCTGCGGCAAAAACTCCCCAGGGCGAGTTAGCTCCCAGGAGAGCCACGGCAATTCCGTCAAATCCCTGGGAAGGAAGAACTCCAATCTGCATATTTGATGCGAAACCAACGTAAAAAGTGGCTCCACCCAGCCCCGCAAGAGCTCCGGCAATAGCCATGGAAAAAACAATATTACGGTTTACACTGATTCCCGCCGCCAGAGCAGCATCACGATTGTAACCAACCGCTTTTAATTCATAGCCCAGGGTAGTTTTCTCCAGGATAAAGGCAGTGATGGCAACGAAAACAATCGCCATAAAAATACCCAGGTTAATGTATGATCCACCGAAAAGCGATGTGAGCCAGGGCACTTTCATCGAAGCTGCTTCGGATATTCGCTGTGATTCGGTCTCTAAAAAAGGCCCTTTGAAATATTGCGGAACCAGGTAAAAGACAGTCCAGTAGGCAATCCAGTTCATCATAATTGTTGATACCACTTCATGCACGTTAAAGCGGGCTTTCAGAAATCCGGGCAGTGACGCCCACAGAGCCCCGGCAGCCAGTGAAGCCAGGACAATAACAAGCAGCATCACTGATTTAGGCCAGTTGAAGGTCAGGCCGATTGCGGTGGCACAAAGCCCG
>CAZCHW010000285.1:0-3159 GCA_964498375.1 uncultured Syntrophomonadaceae bacterium
ATTGAGAGAAGAAGTCCGTACTTTTATAAAGGAAGATGTTGATAAACAGCTGTTACGCGACATGGATGAAGAGAAGGTGCGTTATCCTCGTGAATTTTTAGAAAAAGCGGCTGACCGTAATTTGCTGGGATTACGTTTTCCTGAGCAGTATGGCGGCAGGGGGTTGACCTGGAAATCAGAAATAATTGCCCTTGAAGAAGTGGGAATATTGGGCACTTCGCTTGGGTGTCTCTATTCTCTGGTTAGCATTGTCGGAGAAGCAATTAACAAATTTGGGTCGGATTATTTAAAAGAAAAATACCTGCGCCCCACCATTGAAGGTAAACTAACTGCTGCCGAAGCTTTGACAGAACCGCGGGGCGGATCTGATTTTTTCGGAGCGACCTGCACTGCCAAAAAAGATGGTAATAATTATATACTAAATGGACAAAAACGGTTTGTGGTAGGATCCGAGGGGGCAGATTATTTTATGGTTTATGCTCGAACCGATCCAGATGGCCCGCCGAGCAAGTCGATCAGCGCATTTATAGTTGATCGCAGCGATAATGTTAAAGTTGAATACCTCTATGGTTTGATGGGGACAAGAGGTGGAGGTACAGGCCGGCTTGTTTTTAATGATGTTAAAGTACCTGCTGAAAACTTGCTGGGCGAAGAAAATGGCGGCGGGGCAATTTTTTACCAAATGATGATTCCCGAGCGGATGACCAGCGCCGGTGGAGCTGTTGGCATGGGCCGGGCTGCTCATGAAGTAGCGGCCAGATACAGCACCAGGCGTAAAGCATTTGGCCAGGAAATTAAAAACTTTCAGGCTGTCAGTTTCAAGGTTGCCGACAGTGTTACCTTATTAGATACAGCCAGGGGGATGGTTTACCTGGCTGCCGCATCGGTTGACGCTGGAGACCGGGCCGGCCGTTCCAGAAGGCTGGTTTCGGAAGCGAAGAAGGTAGCAACCGAGAATGCCTGGAAAGTGGTTAATAATGCCATGCAAATTATGGGCGGGATCGGTTATACTAATGTATATCCGATTGAAAAGATGCTCCGCGATGTCAGGTTGATTATGATCTGGACCGGGACCAACGAAATAATGGACCTGATCATTCAGCATGAATATTTCAAGGAACTGGCTGCAGAAGGATTCAAGGGAAGGGATATAGAATTGGATGCTCCTGAGGCTGATCAAGCGGATGAAAAGATCTATGAGTAACCTGAAGGGAGTTTTTAGCCGTAATGGGAAAAGAAGCAGTAAAAATTGGAATGCTGGGAATGGGGACAGTTGGAGGTGGGGTTGCGGAACTGCTGGAACGCAATATCGAACAAATTGCGGCGAAGACAGAAACAGAATTTGTTGTGGAAAAAGTGCTGGTTCGTGATCCGACAAAGAAAAGGGCGGGTAATCTGCCAGAATCTATTTTTACCACAGACCCCGATCAAATCCTGGAAAATCCTGAAATATCTGTTGTGATAGAGCTGATCGGCGGGATAGAACCTGCCCGATCTTTTATAGCCAGAGCTCTGCAAAACGGTAAATATGTGGTAACGGCGAATAAGGATTTGCTGGCCACCCACGGTGATCAGTTAATGACCCTGGCCCGGAACAATCAGCGAAATATTTTCTACGAAGCCAGTGTTGGTGGCGGTATTCCGATTATTCGCCCATTACGGCACAGTCTGGTGGCCGATCAGACTAACCGACTGATCGGTATTGTTAATGGAACAACCAATTATATCCTCACTAAAATGGCCCAGGATAAACTAGAATTTAATCAGGCGCTGGCCAGAGCCCAGGAATTAGGTTTTGCTGAAGCAGATCCTTCAAGCGATATCGAGGGGCGTGATGCATCTTATAAACTGATGATCATGGCAGGTTTGGCCTTTGGTTGCCTTGTCGATCCTGCCCAGGTTTATACCGAAGGAATCAGCAAAGTTACGCAAGAGGATATTGCTTATGCAAGCGAACTTGGCTATGTGATCAAGCTGATCGCTATCGGAGAACGTTTAGCCGGTGGTTTGGCTTTGCGGGTTCATCCTACCCTGGTTCCGCAGGACCATCCCCTGGCGATGGTCTGTAATGAATATAATGCAATTTTTGTTGAAGGTGATGCTGTTGGCGAAGTGATGTTTTATGGGCGTGGAGCCGGAGCCCTTCCGACAGCGAGCGCAGTTCTTGCCGATGTAGCTGAAGCTTTGCGCTGTATCCGGCGCCAGGCAGTAAACGGGGTGATCGAAGCAATTAAAAAACCGGTTAAGCAGTTGCCGGTGGAGGAATTGGAAAGCCGGTTTTACCTGCGATTTCTTGCCGAAGATCGTCCCGGTGTTTTTGCCGCCCTGGCCAATGCCTTTGGTGATGAACAGGTTAGCCTGGACATGGTGATCCAAAAAAGACGAATCAATAATACCGCTGAGATAGTGCTGGTTACCCATCTGGTTGGCGAAAAGGCCTTTAACCGGGCGTTGAGCAAGGTTCTGGCTTTGCCTGCAATTAAGGCTGAACCAAGTAAATTTCGTCTGCTGAGCTAGAGAAAAGAGGTCAGGTTATGGAATCAGTATACGTTGCCCGGCCGGCCTGGGTTGAGATTGATTTGGACTGCATTGGCCATAATGTGAAACAGTTTATTCAGGCTGCCGGTTCAAATACTGAAATTATGGCGGTTGTAAAGGCAGATGGATACGGGCATGGCGCGGCTGCCATTGCTCGCGCGGCTCTGGGGGCAGGAGCTTCAAGCCTTGCTGTTGCATTTGTTGAAGAGGGAATAGACCTGCGTCGAAACGGGATCGAAGCGCCGATCTTGCTGCTTGGCTTTACCAATCCGGTTCAATATCCTGCTCTGAAAGAATACAGGCTGACTCCTACTGTGTTTGATTATGCAACGGCTTGCCAGTTGTCAGAATATGCCATACAGGATCATCACAAACTATCAGTCCACTTAAAAGTAGATACCGGTATGGGTAGAGTTGGTTTGTTACCTGAAGTTGCCGTTGATGAGATAACAGCTATCAGTAAGCTGCCCGGTTTACTTATGGAGGGATTTTTTACTCACCTTGCTGCAGCAGAAGATGAAGATCACAGCTACACAGAAGAGCAGCTAAATTTGTTTGACAATTTAATCAGGATATTAAAGGAGCGAGGGATTCAATTTGAGAAGATCCATGCAGCCAATA
>CAZCHW010000286.1:0-3153 GCA_964498375.1 uncultured Syntrophomonadaceae bacterium
CTGAACAATACCTCTCCTCCTTGAGAAATGCCGAAAATTGCCTAAAAATATAGTAACACAGCCCCTCGCAGGTGTCAATTAAACAAATAGTTTAACATATCCGAAACAATAATACAACCGTGAAAACCAGCTGTTTTTTTCTTTTCGCCTCCCGTCAGATCACAGAGCAAATCACCAGGCCGGTGCAGTTGACACATGCTGATTTTAAAACGTATAATGACCTTAACAGAGCCCCATTGGGAAAACGAGGTGAAGGTTCAGTGAAAGATAATGAAGGTGTCGGCGAATTTCAGGAAATGGTTTCAGAGGTTTTAATTAGACACCGCAGTGTCCTGGATTGCCTGACCAAGTATCAGGAGTCGACAGCCAGGGTGAATCGCAGCATTATTAAAGCGGTAACCGACTGCGGGTGCATATCAATCAGTGCCAATAAAAAGCAGTATCCTGCTGCAGATTCGCTGAAAGGTTGCGCTAAATATATGGATTCTCACCTCAAAGGTAAACTTTGCGAACATTGTCGTGAAGTAGTTGCCGAAGAGATGGGCAAGCATCTCTTTTACCTGACCGCGCTTTGCAATACCCTTGATTTTAAACTGGAAGAAATTATTGGCCTGGAGCAGGAAAGAATCAGCACCCTGGGCCATTTTTTATTGTCATAGCAACGCGAACGGAGAGTTCCGCTGATGGCCATAACGGTCAAAGAAGCACTGAAGATCGGCGGCTTGATAGAAGCTCAGGTAATTGCTGGCAGTGCCGGACTGGACAACATCATCAGAGCGGTTGACATCATAGACGTTCCCGATGCAGCAATTTGGTTTCGCCGCGACTCACTGCTTTCTACAACTTTTTATGCCCTAAAGGATAACATTGAGGCTCAGCTGCAGATGCTTGAAGATATCAAAGCCTGCGGCGGATCTGCTTTGATTATTTTTTCGCCTGAACGATATATTTCAAGCATTGACAACCGCCTAATTGAAAAAGCCAACCAGTTGAACTTACCTCTCCTGCAAATGCCCGACTGCTCCTATATTGACGTTATTGTTCCGGTAATGAGCAAAATACTTGACAAACAAGTACAGGCCCTGGAATACGCTCATGAAGTCCACAGCATGATGACCAACATTGTGCTGAAAGGAAAAGGGCTGCAGGAACTGCTAACCTCACTGACCACACTGCTGCAAGAACCGGTGATCATGGCCGATGCCAACCTGATGTTGCTTGATGCGGCAATACCTGCCGCCTTTGATGGCCGCCTCTCCCCCCTGCTGCAGCAGTGGCAGAAAAGCAGGCAATTAACCCCCCTTGATTCTTATTATCCCACCGGGTTACTAAACGAGCTGCTGCGCAAGAAAGAGCCCTCTTACTACCGATACGGTTCCGAAAAAGAAGATTATCTTGATTATTTCTTTCCTGTTGTTGCCGGAGATACTTTTTACGGTGTCCTGATTATTCCCGATCTGGAAGCCGAGCTGGACAAATCAAAGATAGTCGCCACTGAAGCCGGGGCGATGGCAATTGCCCTAGACATTCTTAAGGAAAAGGCTATACGCGATGCAGAAAAAAAGAATGAACTTGACTTCTACAACGAATTACTGCTCGGCAACATTAAAAACCGGGAAGTAATTATTACCCGGGCCAGACAGTTCGGTTTTGATGCCACAGGCAGTTATTTTGTTATACTGGCCGAATTAAATAAAGAAACATTATATATAGGTAGAAACATGGAAGAAGATCTGCCTGAGAGTGAAGATCTTGACAAACAGTTACACCGTCTGCTCATTTATGCCCTGGAAAAAGAGGAAATCGAAGGCGTAGTTGTCAATGCGCTTGGCAGCCTGGTCACCCTGGTTCGTGTTCCCGGCCAGGGAACTGAAAACCCTTTACATAGATTCGGCAAAGAACTAATGCAGAAAATGCACAGGATGATTGCAGCCGAGTTGAATAAAGTTCCGCTATATATGGCCTGTGGAGACTTTTGCTCCAACATTGAGCGGGTCAGCGCCGGCTACCTTGAAGCATGGGAAACTCTCGATCTAGGAAAAAAACTTTACGATCGCGATTTTGCCCTGGCCCATAACGATATGACTTCATATCACCTGGTCAAGCGTTTTCTCACCACAGAAAGCTCCCCAAAGCTCTATGAACAAATTTATCAGCCACTGCTAGTTTATGATCGTGACAAAGGCGGTGAGCTGGTCTTAACCCTGGAAACTTACCTTGAATGTAATTTCTCCCGGACTAAAACTGCTGAAAAACTGCATATACACCGCAATTCCCTTAACTACCGCCTGCAAAAAATTGAAGAATTGCTGGGCAAAGAAATTGAACAGCTCGATACATTTCCCCTGCTGCTCGCTTCGATCAGCCGTCGTCTTTCATCTCCAAATTAACCGGATCTAAACCCTTTATCTACGCTGTTGTGCATTTTGCACTAAATAGTCTTAATATTTTTTCTCATCTCACAAAGGTAATTTCGCATGAATATTTAAATATCATAGAGCTCCTGACTGAATATTTGCTGCGGGCAGGGAGGTGAATCTGCAAAATATTATTGATCCCGCAGGATAACCAGTTACGAAGCTAGTCGTATATCAACTGTTCAGAAAGGAAGATTAAGATTATGGCACAACCTGGAATGTTTGTCCGCAAAGCCAGCGGTCTCGTACGCTCCTGGTCTGTCTTCGACGGCTTTGTCTATTCTTTCTTCTCGATCAACCTGGTTACGCTCGGCTTTTATATTTTCGCCTTCGCCCCTTATGTTCCTGAAGCAAACCTGGTAACTGCGGTAGTGGTCAGTGCAATTTTTATTATCTTTGAAATCTTTGTTTATGGTTTGCTGGTGGCGGTAATGCCGCGCGCCGGGGGTGACTATGTCTGGCAAAGCCGTATTTTAGGCGGGGGAATTGGTTTTGTTCTCTCGATCACGGGCTGGGCCTGGATTCTCTGGCACTGGGTTCCGCTGTACGGCAATATGCTTGCCTTTAATGTTTTCGCCCCAATCCTGGGAATGCTCGGCGGTTGGACTGGCAGCGCCGGATTGAACAATGCTGCCAGTTGGTTTATCAGCACCAATGGATTTTTTGTTTCCTCAATCGTTGTTATTGCCCTGGCCTTTATCTACGTCAGCCTGGGCATGAGCTGGTACGCCCGGAT
>CAZCHW010000287.1:0-3119 GCA_964498375.1 uncultured Syntrophomonadaceae bacterium
TAATTACTTCTGCAAAGCATCAATTTCTTTCTGGGCCATGGCAAGGCCCATTGATAAGGCTTTTTCAAAGTCTGCCAGTGCCAGCTCTTTATAGGCAGGATCATCGGAATCAAGATAAAGGTGCGCGTAAGCACGGCCCCTGTTGTAGTAAAAATGCTCATTTTGATCGTAGAGGTTAATTGCTTCATCGTAGGCAGCAATGATCAGCACCAATGCTTGGCGGGCTTCTTCTTCCTGCTCTTCCGAGAAAACCGGGGCAACAAAAATGTTGGCCGGCACTTTTTCGATCATCAAATCGGTAGCAAATTTGTTAAAGTCGTGAGCCGTGGTCAGCTCAGCAGGCAGGGTCATCTCTTCTGCTTCTTCATCAGCTTCCGGTACGGTGTCATCGGATTCTTCAGCTGTTTCTTCTGCTTCTTCTTCGTCAGACGTTGGTACACTTTCCTCTTCTTCAGCTGTTTCTTCTTCTGTTTCAGCTGCCAGCTCTTCCTGCGCCGACTCGCTGTTTTCCTCAACCGGCTCTGTTTCAGGCTGCACATCGCCGCCTCCACCACAACCGGAAACCACAAGCAGCAGCACTAAAAGCAGCACAACCAAACTCAGCATCTGTTTCATTTTTATTGCTCCTTTCAATACAGAGATTATGGGATAAAGCGCTATGCATGAAATATTTGTTTTTTATCTATTTATCCTTGATTTTTTGTTACAGCGTGCTCTATTAATATTACATTACTATAAGCTAATATGTAAGTAGTCTGACTATATTTTTTTAGGCGTTAATAAACAACCTGAACCATTTACAATCATTCAAGATTACAGCAGGTCAAGTCAATTAAGTTTAATTAGGGTTACATCTTCTGCACAAAGGCGCAGATTTCATTAAAGGCCTGAGTTGCCTCGGGAAACAGGGGTGCGGTGGCCGGGTAACAGTGGAACATTCCTTCACCAATGTGCAGGGTTATGTCTACGCCAGCTGCCTTTGCCTTTTCACCAAACCGGATTGCGTCATCGCGAAGGGTTTCGTCTTCCCCGGCGTAGATGAGTAAGGGCGGAAGCCCATGTAGATCGCCGAAGAGGGGAGAAATAGCTGGCAGGGTAAGGTCCTGATCGGCTGCGTAATGTTTTGCCAGTGCAGGCGCCATTCCTATTGGCGAGAGGCAGACGTTCATTTTTGTCTGGTGGGATTCGCCCGAGCAGGTGAAATCTGTGATGGGGGAGTAAGCCACAGCGGCTGCGGGAAGGGGCATTTCCCGGTCTTTTATGGCCAGCAGAGTTGCCAGGCACAGACCCCCGCCGGCCGAATCGCCCACAAAAGCAATGTTGGAAGGTTTAATGCCCTGTTCCAGCAGATAGCGATAGGCTCTAATTGCATCTTCCAGCGCTGCCGGGTAGGGGTTTTCCGGTGCCAGGCGATACTCGAACAACAGTGCCGGTATTCCTGCAGCTTTCACAAATTTTGCGGTGATGGCCCGGTGGGAATAACAGGTGCCGGTTACGTAGCCGCCACCGTGAAAATAGAGCATCACCCGGTCAGGTGACGATTGGTCGGGTGAGATCCATTCGGCATAGAGTTGGTCAATTTCAACAGGGGTAACCTTGATGTCACCGGGCATTTTGCCAAATTTTCCTGCCCCTTCTTCAACCTCCTGTCGAAATTTGATGATAGATTCATATCTGTTCCAATCGACTATTTCTTTTCTCAGCTTAAGCTGAAATAAATGACGGTGTTGCAGCATGAATTTAATCATGCGACCTCTTAAACTGGGCATGTTAATCTTCACTCGCTTTCTTTTTCTCTAATATTTATTCACAAAACATGCTGACTAGTATTGCGGCATCCGGTGCTTTGAACTTTTCCCCGTGGACCGCCTTGTAAATGGCCAGCCCGTTGATGGATGTCCAGAACACCAGAGCAAGCTCCCTGGCATTTTTCTGCTTGATAGTGCCCTCCTTTTGGCCTGCTGCCATAATGCGCTCTATGGATTCATAGGGTAAGTTGTTTTTTTGTTTGATGATCTCTTTTGCCTCATCCGGAATGGCTTCGGTGGCAGTAGCCTGGGCAATGAACAGGTGGTAGCGGGCGGCGTTTTCGTCCTCCTCTAACAGCCGGAGCAGTTCCCGGATGGCAAATTCGATCTTTTCTGCCGGTGGCATGGGCTGGCTTTCAAGCCACAAACTAGCCTGATTGATACGGTCAAAGGCGATGCTAATCAGTTCAACAAAGATATCTTCCTTCGACTTGTAATAGTGGTAGATGAGCCCCTGGGAGATGTTTGCTGCCAGGGCGATGTCTGAAATCCTGGTGGCTGCCAGCCCGTTTTTGGCGAAAAGCTTCAGGGCGTTGGATAGGATCTGCTCCCGTCGTTCATCCTTTATTCGCTGGTTTTCTTTTTTATTCCTGGGCAAGGAAGCCCCCTCCTGTTATTGATTGAGGTTTCATTCAATATAAAAATACACTAAATATAGTGGCCCGTCAACAAAATCTTTTTTAATTGAACCTCGCTTACCTAAATAGTATGTTTAACTTTTCGGTTGTGTAAGGTGGTCACTAATATTAACCAAACAACTACCCAGGGAACTATCGGTGAATGTAACTTTATTGAGGAAACAAAGCTTTTAAAGGTAGTTTAGCAGTGGATGGTAAAAGCAAGATGTTGTCAACAACCCCGTCCCCTTGACACATGACACCCAAACAAAAGGCGGCCCCGTTTCCGGGAACCGCCTATTCTTAGGTTGTTTGTGTGGAAATCAAATGTTGAAACGGCCGATTACCGTAGAGACCGCGTTTAGCAGCTCTTCTGCTGCTGCAATTTGTTCAGCTGTAAGCAGGCCGCGGTTGCTGTTAAGCACTGCCAGCGCCGCCTGGTAAGCGGCAATTAAAGCAGCTAGATCAACTGCCTGTCCGTTATCGGCAGCAAGCCTGAGCTCCAGAGTCATTATTGCTGCGTATGCAATGGCCAGTTCAACCTCGGCCACAGCCATTTCTGCAACGCTCATTCTGCCATAGTTAGCTTCATAGTTCTGCTTAGCCTGGTTATAGGCTGCGATAGCTTTACCTAGGTCGGTCGCGCTGCCGCCGGTGACGAAGGCTGGGGTAATAATTGCATTAGCCGTTGGCC
>CAZCHW010000288.1:0-3090 GCA_964498375.1 uncultured Syntrophomonadaceae bacterium
GTAAAAGATCTCGTCCTTACTGATCTCCGACATTACTTCAGCTACAGTGGCGCTAAAACCGTATTTCTTTATCGCTCCGGATGGGCAGACAGTCAGGCAGCGGAAGCAGGAGGTACATTTTTCCATGTCGGTAATCACTGCCAGACCATCGCTGGCTGGGGTGATTGCACCAACAGGGCACACCTTTATGCAGCGGTGGCATGCCAGACAATTCCGGGCATCGTAGCCTTTCTGCGGTTGATCTTGCTGCGATTCCGGGGTAGAACACCAAGGACAGGAAAGAGGGCAGCCTTTTAAAAAAACCACGGTCCGCAATCCCTGCCCGTCATGAATAGAAGAGCGTTCTATTCTTACCAGATCACCTTTTATACTATTCTGTTTTGTTTCGGTAGCCGGCTCTGTTAACTTCATCCTACAGTTAACTCCCGCTGAACTGTCCGTCCAATAATGTCGTCCTGGACATCTTTGCCCAATTCAACAAAATAGGCAGTATACCCGGCTACGCGAACCAAAAGGCCTTTATATTTTTCCGGTTCCTGCTGCGCTTTAATTAAAGTTTCCTGGTCGATTACATTGAATTGGACATGATAGACACCAAGACTGCACAGGCTTTTAAGCAGGGCCATCAGCTGAGTCAGGCCATTTTCTGAATTAAGCATTGACGGTTCAATTTTCATATTCAGCAATGTCCCCTGGACAAAACGACCGTGCGGTATATGGGAAACCGATTTTATAACCGCACTTGGACCTTGCAGGTCAGTTCCGCCGCTGGGGCTGACTCCGTCGGCAAGTGGTTGCCAGGCTTTTCTGCCAGACGGCAGGGCCCCGACCTCAAGGCCAAAAGGTGTATTACCCGATACAGGTAATATTCCAGGGGTCATTATTCCATATTTACTCTTATATTTTTCAATTTCATCAGCAATAAAAGTGAATATATCTCCGGCAATTTGATCAGCATAAGGATCATCATTGCCATACTTGGGTGCGTCCAGACATAAACGATGCAGTTCCTCATACCCGACAAAATCATGGTCCAGCGCATTTAGTAACTCATCTATTGCAACCTGTCCGGTATCATAGACCAGGTATTTGACTGCGGTAATGCTGTTGATCAAATCGGCAACTCCAATCAGGATAATTCCGTTACCCACATTATACTTTGCACCGCCCCAGGCATAGTCCAGAGATTTTTCAATGCATTCTTTAAAGGTTAGAGATAAAGCGGGAACGGGTCTGCGCATACCGATTTCATCAATTACATGACTGCCGGCCACGACAGCGCGAATCGCGTAAATTATCTGTTCTTTCACTGCTTTCATAAAATCGTCAAAATGCTGAAACTGCCTGGGATCACCGGTCCGGGCAGAAATTACTTGCCCGCTTTTACGATTTTTCCCATCGAGGAGAGCAAACTCAACCATGCTGCCCAGGTTAATATCAGCCAGGGCGGTAAACTGACGCATTCGCCCTTCAAGGTTAGTTTCAACACAGCCGCAGGGGTTCCAGTCGTAAGCTTCCTGGAGCGGAACGCCCTTATTCATCATCATTGTTATACCGAGATCATCATTGTGGAAAGCTGGAAAACCTGTCCCCAGGCGAATTAGTTCTACAACTTTTCGTAAAAATGAGCCGGGGTTTTTAGCCAGGCTGTAACGCACAGAAAGTGAAGGCTGATAAAGACGTACGTCCATTGTAGCCTGCAAAATCAAATAAGAAAGCTCATTTACAGCGTCCCGTCCGTTTTGATCAACCCCACCGACACAGATATTCTGAAACATCGGGTAGCCGGCTGCAAATTCAGCAGTTAATGCATCCTGGAACAGGCAGGGTTCAGAAAATTTGACCCACAGGCAATTGAGCAGTTCCTGGGCGTGATCGCGGGTGATCAAACCCTGGTCAATATCATTCTTGTAATAGGGCCAGAGGTACTGATCCATCCTGCCGGGATTATAACTGGCTGCATTTTGTTCCATGAAAATCATGGTTTGATAAAAGTAAAGTGATTGTAGAGCTTCATGAAACGTCCGGGCTGGTTTTTGCGGAACCCGTTTGCAAATTGCAGCAATAGTTTCAAGCTCTTGTTTCCTCCGAGGTTCTGTTTCAAGATCGGCTAAACGCTCTGCCTCTGCGGCGTATCGTACTGCCATACCGGCAATACCTTCGGCAACAATGAGAAGTGCTTCAAGGTAGCAATCTTTCTCGTAATCACCGGGCACAGTTAAATCAAGTTCTGTTTTCTTTTTAATAATAGTGTCGGTAATACCTTCCAGGCCGACTTCAAGCAGCCACCTGTATCCTGCGGTTGTTTCACCCCAGCCACGGACAGCTTTACGGTCTATATAAACAACGCCATGATCCCGCAGCTTTTTTGTCTGCTCCGGAATCTGGGCCAGCCATTCTTCATAGTTGGAGCGTCCTTTCCAGTAAGGTTTAATTTCTTTTTCAAAAGCCTGCCGATCTTCAGTTTTAAGGAAGAAGGGGTCATATTTCCGACTGTTTATTGTATCAATTTCCTGATCCAGCACTGACCAGCAAGAATCGGCACATAAAATACCTCCCCGGATTTTACTGCCAGGGCAACCGACAATCAGTTCACGATCGTATATATTAATGGTTTTTTGAAAACACTGTTTGCGGAAAGCTTTAGCTTTTTGCAGCACAAGCGGTTCGCCTTCAGTTTCCCTAAAGCCTTCGGTTAAGAGCAAGGCATTTTCTAAATCCATTTCCGGCCTTGTATTTAAGACTCTCTCCTTGAGAAATTCGATTCTTTCCATGTAAGCCGGCTCTGTTTTCGCCCGGTGCTGTACAAATTTAAGCTGACTCATATTATTACCTCCCACAATAACTGACTATCTCTATTATTATAACATAGGAAATAGTGCAGTATATTGTTGATAATGACATTTAATCTTAAGATCTGATATAATTACTGCTGTAGGAACAGGAGAGATGATCTTGCAGGGTAAGATTTTTAATATACAGCGCTTTTCGATTCACGATGGACCGGGAATCAGAACAACTGTTTTTTTACAGGGTTGTTCGCTCAACTGTTTATGGTGTCAAAATCCGGAAGGAATCAGCAATGAAACG
>CAZCHW010000289.1:0-3061 GCA_964498375.1 uncultured Syntrophomonadaceae bacterium
AACAGGGCCAGGTAGGGGCAGACGTAAGCGGTAAAGAGGGCGAAATAAAGGCCCAGCAGCAGGGCAACATAAAGGCTGTTCAGGGCCGATTTGGCTGCAAGGGGAGGATAAAAGAGCAAGATAAATACAGCCACATAAGCAACTCCGCTGAAAAGCATAAAAGGTATTCTGCGGCCAAGACTGCCCCGGTAGTTATCAGACCAGCGGGCAATAACCGGGTCGGCTACCGCATCAACAACCCGCCCGAAAAACATGATTACACCGAACAAAAAAGGTGGCATTAATGCTTCAACCCCCTCAAGGGGGCTGGTGATATAAAAGTAAAAGAGCCAGGTGATAAGAACCCTGTCGATCAGGCTGAAGCCACCGGCTCCTGCTCCGTAGGCAATTTTACCCCACAGGGGCAGCTTTTTCGCGCGCTCCATTTTTACTGCTCTCCTTCTTCGGCGGCGGTTTCATGATCATCGGTGACCGGCAGGATATCGTCAGCCACTTCATGACACAGGTCTTCCTGCCGGTTCCTGTTTTTCAGAGCATAGGCAAAAAAACCTGCTGCCGAAGCGAAGGCTGCGCCAGTTGAAACCAGGCCGCTGGCCGGATCGACTGATTCACAGAAAAAGCCGTTGTCCATCTCTGCCCTTCTGAAGAAATCGACTGCCCCGGCGTTAAAGGCCAGCAGGTCGTTGCAGGCACCGAGCGGCCAGGGGTTATTAGCGTGAATTGAAGCGGCCTCTTCAAAATTATCACCGTGCCGGAAGAAGCGGTTATTATTCGAACGGATCCAGCAAACTGTATTCCTGTAAACTGTCTCCCGGGCATCGCAAAAACCGTAATGGGCCAACAACTGTAAACTTCCCGGAGGATTGTCGTAAAGGTAAAATTTACCTTTACCATCGACCGACCAGGCAAACATCGGACCAAAAGGCCCTTTGACGGTGCAGTGTTCATAAATCGACCTGGTCAGCTCATTAGCCAGCACAGAAAAATCGCTCTTGTGGTTCCAGCGCTCCTCACTTTGCATTTCGCCAAGGAATGTGAAAGCGCGCTGCAATAAAGCATTGTCAAAAGTAAGATAAGGGTAAATTGCCGGATCATCTGAAGGATCAAGGAAAGTTGTGTAAAGCCCCACCTCGGGATCGAACTGGTCAAGGGCCTTTCCAGCTACAGCGGTTAAGCCGCGCTGAATTAACTGATCGCTTAATATGGTATAGTCTTCACTGTTTTTGACATAATGAGCCAGGGCAATAACATAGGCAGCCAACTGGTCTAGCTCAAAGCCCGGGTAAAGTAGCGCCCCATTAATATAATGGGCGTGGTCGCCGGCATTGCGAATATGACGTTCATAGGCAGTTAGCAGTAATTCCCGCGCCCGTTCCTGGTCGGCAATCAGCATGGCCGGAAAACTCCACAGTAGGCTGTCGCGGCTCCAAAAAGCGGCGCTAACGTAATAACGCGGGCTGCGCGAGGTTACTGGAACCAATTTTTCAGAGACTAAACAACGTCCGGCGGCATAGAAGTACGAAAAGAAAAGATTGCGGTTCAATCGGGTTGCCAGCAGCTCATCAGCGTCAGCACAGCGCCTGCTGGAAAGCCAGTTAACCGTTTCTTCCTTCAAACGGTCAGAACCGCGCCTGCGCAGGTCTATATTAGTTGTTCCTGCACCGTCACCTTCCAGGTTAACCGCTGCGTATAAAACGATTTCCCGGCTGTTCCAGGAAGCCAGGTTGAACTGTTCACAGATCGAGTAACACTTTTGTTCTTCGTTAATCTGCCACTCTTCATCCGATTCAACGGCCAGAGCGAGGGCGGCCAAAGGTAACCCTGCCATACCTTCCAGGACCAGGCTTCTGGTCCAGCGATCGTAAAAAATATCCTGTCTGGCTTCAAGTGCGCGCCGTTTAAAAACAAGATAGTTGAAAGAATCCCATTCACCTTCCCAGCCAAGTTCTATATCAAGGGCATCACTGCCTGTATTGGTCAGGCGCAGGCGATAGCAAAAACCTTTTTGTCCGGGCGGAGCGAATATTTCACCTTCCAGTAAACAACCTTCACTTTCAGCTGCCCGGAAGGCCGGAACCCAGTCTTCCTCGTAACGCCATCCGGCGTCAGCCGCCAGGTCAATATTTTTGCCGTTTACCTTTAAGGTCGGTTTGAGCAGGCTTGCTTCACCGGAGCCGCGAAACTCAAGCAGGCCGTGGCAATCGAGCCTGAGCAGGTTAAGCGAATCAATCCCGCCGCCGCGGTTTATCCGGGGCAGGGATAGATATTCATTCCCCGTTAACCAGAGTTCTTCATAATCGGTCAGCTTTTCCGGAACAGTTAACAATTTCTGATATTCCAGCTTTCGATCCATGTTCTCACTCCCGCCGCTAAAGTACAAATATAATCCAGCTATAGAATTCGCGCCTGAGCATTGAAAAACCTTTAGCAAATGATATATTTCAAACCAATGATGTAGAATCTTAATTTTAGGCTGGTTGACGGTGTAGCTGTATTATAGTAAATTCTATGATGTTGTTACCTGCAATTAATAATTTTGGCGTTATAATCGTTGATCAATCGTTGAGTAAAGGCTGATAAAAAGCGAAAGGATAGTGAGTAATGAAAAAATTTGAATATAAGTGTGTTTTTATATGGGGGTTCGGAGAGACTACAGCCAGAATTCTGAACGATTACGGCCGGGAAGGCTGGGTATTAGTAGCTGCAAACTGGTGCTGGCACTATTTCAAGCGAGAACTTTAGAACCTTGAGTAGAAAGAAGGAAAAATCTTTTTAGGGAATTACCTTGACGGCAGGGGGGCAAACCCTTATAATTTTTAATGAGCAATTCAAGCCTGTCGGGATGGCGGAATTGGCAGACGCGCACGGTTGAGGGCCGTGTGGTTAACACCATGGGGGTTCAAGTCCCCCTCCCGACACCAGGATCACTAACAAGCCAGGGCATAACAGCCCTGGCTTGTTACGATTGATTATATTTGAAGATTAAGCTTGATAACTGATGGCTTCCTGCGGGCAGCTGGTTGCACAGTCAAGACAGACAAGACAATTATTGTTTTTAATT
>CAZCHW010000290.1:0-3045 GCA_964498375.1 uncultured Syntrophomonadaceae bacterium
CGCTATCGCACCGGTGATATCACCCGTTTAATCAGCGAACCCTGCCCCTGCGGCCGCACCACCCGTAAAATCGATTACATTACCGGGCGCAGTGACGATATGATCATTATCAAAGGAGTAAATATCTTTCCTTCGCAAATTGAAGAGGTTTTGGCCGGTTTTAAGGAGGTTTCACCGCACTACATGCTGGTCCTGCTGAAACAAAAAGGGTTCATCAAGGATCTTGAAGTGCAAGTTGAACTGACCCCTGAAGATTTTTCCGACAGCTACCGCGAACTGGAAGCGCTTGAAAACCGGATACGCCGGCATTTGCGTTCGACCCTTTCCCTGGCTCCGCGGATTAAACTGTTGGAACCAAAGTCGCTGGAGCGCAGCACCGGCAAGACTAAACGTGTCACAACCAGAGAAATTGATTAAAATTAGTAATAGATCGCAATCATTTAAGCCGTTCTATGATCATGGCTAGAGGAGGAAGATCGGATTGAGCAAAAAACAAGTGATTATGACCGGCAACGAGGCGATTGCCCTTGGAGCCTATGAAGGCGGAGTCACCGTGGGAACGGCTTACCCCGGCACTCCGAGCACTGAAATATTGGAAAACCTGGCCCGCTACCCCGGGATTAATTGCAACTGGTCAACCAATGAAAAGACAGCTATGGAAGCGGCAATCGGGGCCTCTTTTGCGGGAGCGCGAGTGTTGGTAGCGATGAAACATGTCGGTGTGAACGTTGCGGCCGACCCGTTAATGACCCTTTCCTACACCGGGGTGGGTGGCGGTTTGGTGCTGGTATCGGCCGACGACCCTGGCATGCACAGTTCCCAAAACGAACAGGATAACCGCCATTACGCCCGTTTCGCTAAAATTCCGCTGCTTGAGCCGGCCGATAGCGCCGAAGCGCGCGATTATGTACTTGAAGCGCTGGATATGAGCGAGCGTTTCGATACTCCGGTGATGCTGCGCAGCACAACCAGGATTTCCCATTCCCGCAGTATTCTGCAACCGGGCGAAAGGCAGGAGAAAGCTCCGTCCGGCTTTAAGAAGAACCCGGCCAAGTTTGTCATGCTGCCTGGCTATGCCCGACTGCGCCACCCTGTTGTCGAACAGCGCCTGCTTGACCTGCAGGAAGCAGCGGAAAAGAGTCCGTTAAACCGGATTGAAAAAGGTTCAGACAGCCTGGGCGTGCTCTGCAGCGGTGTAGTTTATAACTATGCCCGTGAAGCTTTGCCCGATGCTACTTTTTTAAAGCTGGGCTTCAGCTACCCTCTGCCGAAACGGCTGGTTCGTGAATTTGCCTCACAAGTTAAAGAAATTATCGTCATTGAAGAACTCGATTCCTTCTTGGAAGAACAGCTTTTAGCGATGAACCTGGGCATACCTGTGAAAGGGAAAGAAATCTTTGGCCCGCTTGGCGAACTGGGGACGGAAATCATTCGCGAAAAAGTGCTCGGACACACTGTTAATTCGATTACCGTCAGGGAAGAAATTCCCGGACGTCCACCGGTAATGTGTCCCGGTTGTTCGCACCGCGGACTGTTCTATACCCTGAAAAAGTTAAAACTTGATGTAATGGGCGATATCGGCTGCTACACCCTTGGCGCGCTGGCTCCGCTTGAAGCAATCGACTCCTGTGTCTGCATGGGGGCGAGCATCGGGATGGCTTTGGGAATTGCCCGGGCCAACCCTGAAGCAGCCCATAAAACCGTGGCAGTAATTGGCGATTCAACATTCCTGCATTCGGGAATTACCAATTTACTCGACGCCGTTTATAATCAGGCGCCGGTAACAGTGCTGATTCTTGACAACAGCATCACGGCGATGACCGGACACCAGGAGCATGCCGGCACTGGAACGAGCCTGCAGGGAGAGAACACCCCGGCGGTAAACCTGGTTCAACTTTGCCGCACTTTAGGAGTTAAAAGGGTTGAAGTTGTTGATGCCTTTGACCTGGCAGCGGTTAAAGAGACTATCAAAACCGAACTGAAGGTTCAGGAACCGTCGGTGGTAATTGTCAGGCGTCCCTGCGTTTTTCTGCTGAGTAAGTTTGACGACCCCCACTATGTCGACGTAGAACTCTGCACCGGCTGCGAATCATGCTTGAAGCTCGGCTGTCCGGCGCTCAGCCTCAAAGATGGAAAAGCCCACATCAATGTAACTATTTGTAACGCCTGCGGCCTTTGCGAGCAGGTCTGCCGTTTTGAAGCAATTAAACCGGCAGAAAGAAAGGCGGGTGAATTGGATGACTAAGCATAATAAAACAGATATTCTAATCGCCGGGGTTGGCGGACAGGGAACGATCTTAACCGGCCGTGTCATCGCAGCTCTGGCGATAGCCGAAGGGCTGGACGTAAAAACTGCCGAAACCCACGGCATGGCTCAGCGGGGCGGCAGTGTAATTACCCATGTGCGCATTGGCGAAAAAGTTTACTCCCCCCTGATACCCAAAGGTGACGGCGACATACTGATTTCCTTCGAAAAGCTGGAGGCACTGCGCTGGCTCCCCTTCCTGTCTCCCAGGGGAACTGTAATTGTCAACACCCAGGAACTGGAGCCGCTGCCGGTTCTGACCGGGCTGGCCGTTTACCCCGATCAAATTCTCGAAGAAATTGAAGAGAAAGTTGACCGTCTGATTGCAGTAGATGCTCTTTCGATCGATCCTGTAACAAGCAACCCACGCATGGTCAATACTTTCCTGCTCGGCATTTTGGCCCGCATTATGCCGTTTGCCAGGGAAAAGTGGCTGCAAATGCTGGAACAGGAAATTAAAGCCAAGCTGGTTGATATTAACAAGCAATCCTTTGAAGCGGGCTGGCAATACGCCTCAAACTAGCCAGGGGACGGTTCTCTGGCTAGTTTTTAGCATCACCGCAAGGGCTTTACACAAATTTTCAACTGCAACAGGGCAATATGAATGAGATCTGCGCAGGTTAATTTTGAACTTGATTAGAACAAGGCGCTTCCCGCCAGGGAAAGCGCCTTATATTTACGACAAAAAGAGATTAAAAAAACTAGCCAGAGAACCGTCCCCTGGCTAGGGGAGGGTGACT